>VGOF01000008.1 GCA_016875975.1 Chloroflexota bacterium
ACGGCTCGACCTTAATATCTATGCCAATCAGCCCTAATACTCCATATTCCAGGGCCAAGTGCTTGAGCTCACGGCTCATAATATAAGCGTTCACACCGTCAGCAAAGGCCTGTAAGTTGGACAGGCATTCGGCATCGTAACTCTCCGCTTCCTTCTCAGCCACATGTCTCCAGCCAACGCTACGTATAAAAATATCCGTAGGCATTAGGCTGGCTTTTCTGCCAGTAAGCTCCTGGATTCTCCCACTGGCAGTATGTCGCCAGAACTCCATTTGCCACCATCTATCTTGCGCTTGTACATATCCCTGCGCAAGAAACAAATCGTACATATTTTGGGCATAGATGTGGGGGATGCCCCATTCATCACGAAATACTTCAACCGTGTCTCGTAACCCAGCTACACGCAATTCACCATCAAGTTGCGGCAATGGCCCCCGGGTCAGATCATAAAAGAAGTACCAGCATCCACCCACCAGCAATACAACCAAACCGAGGACTACCGCAAGACAGGCAACCAGAATGCTTCTCTTGTTTCTCTTCTTGGCCATCATCAACCTCCTTTGAATTATATTTTACACTTAAACTCTGCTATCTCAAGCAAGTCCAATAATCCTTAAGGTATTCCTTCACTTGTTGCACTACCCTCTCTGTTTCCGTAAGGCCAAGATCACCTATGAAGCGCTGAGGTATAGGTTCCACCTCCTCGATTGCAACCTCAAAATTTGCCAAGCCTGCTATTAGCGCCAACCAGGCATATGCTAGAATTTGCTCGTTATATCCTGATGCAATCAGGTCAATGACTCTGTCACCGCAAATTTCTGACAACTTTCGTACCCGTTCCCCAATCATACGAAAGCCCTTCAATGGCAAACCCAAACTGGTCAGCCCATCATCGAGATAAGGATCAGAGCCACCGTTTCTCACAATAATCTGAGGCTTGAATTCTCGTGTCACAGGCTCTATTATGGACTCAAAAACAAGACGGTACGAATCGTATCCGGCGTTCACTGGCATTGGGATGTTGATTGTGTAGCCTTCTCCCTGCCCAGAACCAATCTGTTGAACAAAACCTGTGCCCGGATAAATGGTCTTAGGGTCCTGATGGATATCGATAAACAAGACGCGCGACTCATCATAAAAATATTCACAGGTGCCATTACCGGCGTGTGCATCGGTATCCAGAATCAATATTTTCCTAAATTTGTATTGCTGCAATAAGTAGAGGCCACAAAAAGCTACATCGTTGTAAAGGCAGAAGCCTTCCCCATATGAGCGCTTAGCATGATGTAACCCGCCACCGACCGACACTACCTTGCCATAATGACCGGCTTGCACCAGGTCGCAAGCCATCTTGGCTTGACCGACCACCAACCGCGCAGCTTGCTCAATTTTGCCAGGTTTACCCACTGGTAAATTATCCAAACTGTGAAATTTGGAAAACTGCCCCGGATAGGTCAGGCCTAAGTTCGCAGCCTTGTAATATTCCCTGGTGAACTCGATATATTCCTTGTCACAAATTAAGAGTAGGTCATTTTCAGTAGCAGCATCGGCAGCAATAATCTTGTAGCTGCCATCTTCCGGTAAGCTGTCACGTAAGAACGCAGGGAACCGTACATAACGATCGCCTCTGAAGGGATGTCCTGGTCCAAAGTCATACTCCTTCAATTCCTCTCGGCAAAGTATCCCAATCGCCATTTTCTCTCCACCTAGCGATTGTGCTCTTTGTATCGCACCAGGACTCACATATTACATTAGGATTACGGAAATAACAAGCAGACCGATTACAGCTTCGGACTCAGATTGTCAAACCAGGCATGTTGTGATACTATATCGAACGGCAAAGTACTACATCTGCATACTACTGATGCAACGAACGACTAAAGACTAGGAGAACCCGCCATGAATTTTGACCTCACCGATGAGCAAGTCCTGTTTCGCAATATGGCACGGGAGTTTGCCGAAAGGGAAATTATCCCTGTAGCCTCAGAGGATGACCAGAAGGAATACTATCGACCAGAAATCACGAAGAATATGGCTAAATTGGGGCTGCTTGGTGCACCTCTTCCCCAAGAATTTGGAGGACTAGGCACTGATTCTATAAGCTATGCTCTTATTTGCGAGGAGATCGCCCGGGCTTCAGCGTCTGTTTTTACTACCACCCTAACAGTCCACATTTCGCTATTCCAGATGCCGATTCTGAAATGGGCCAACGACACACTTAAGCAGAAATATCTCCCAAAGACGACCAAGGGAGAATTGCTAGGATGCTTTGGCATGACAGAACCCAACGTTGGCAGCGACTCTGCGAGCATAGAGACAATGGCAACGCAAAGCGGAGACTGCTGGGTGCTTAACGGCAACAAGATGTGGATCTCCAATGGTGGCATAGCAGATATCGCACTGGTGCTTGCACAGACCGACAAATCGAAGAAACACCGAGGTATTGCCGCCTTCTTGGTAGAACGCAATATGCCCGGCTTCTCTAGCAAGGACATCCATGGCAAACTGGGTCTGAAATCGTCAAACACTGCCGAGCTCATGTTCCAAGACTGCCGTGTGCCTGCCGAAAACATGATTGGGCAAATAGGCGATGGTTTCAAGGTAGGCATGTATGCACTGGACAACGGGCGTATGAGTACTGGAGCTGCTTGCGTGGGAATAGCACAAGCTAGCATCGATGCTGGCACCAAATACGCTCAAGAGCGGATACAATTTGGCAAGGCTATAGCTAATTTTCAACTCGTTCAGGAAATGATCGTAGAGACCATTGTTGAGACTGAGGCAGCCAGGTTCTTGGTGCACCGGACAGCACACCTGAAAGATAAGGGAGAACCCTTTACCAGAGAGGCTTGCATGGCCAAGTATTACGCTGCCGAGGTAGCCGTTAGGGGCGCTATTAAGGCCATCAAGGTTCACGGTGGCTATGGATACTCCAATGAATACCCGGTAGAGCGGTATTACCGTGATGCCATGGGCCTTTGTCTCTACGAGGGAACCGGCGAGATTCAGAAGCTTATCATCGGCCGAGAATCTTTGGGCACTCCGGCTTTTGTATAATAAACCAACGCCCTTGGAACCAATACCTGCTCTCAGTACCACTAGCAAAGGAGGCCGTCTTGGCTCATAGAGAAATATTCTGGAACATCACTCACGAGTACATAATGTACATATTGTCTGCCATCGCGGTAGCCTTCGTTGCCTATGCCATATACAAACACTACAAGTTATGGCATATCGGAAAAGCTGATGACCGTTCCAAAAACATAGCCAAGCGAGTATGGGCATTCATCATCACTGGATTAGCCGACGGATTAGGTCACCGACGATTCCTCAAGGAGCCTTATCCGGGTATCATGCATCTTCTAATCTTTTGGGGCTGCTTGGTGCTACTTCTTGCCGCTGCAGTCGATGCCACAACACACTATCTCAACATACACTTAGAGGGCAATATCTACCTCTGGTTTTCCTTCATAGTTGACATCTCTGGCATTCTAGTGCTTATTGGCGTTTTCATAGCTATTTACCGTCGATATGTCCAGAAACCAGATAGGCTGAACACGATTCTCGATGACGGAATTATTCTCTCACTAATCGCAGTTGTAATCATCACCGGCTATATTATCGAAGGATTAAGGATAGCTGTTACAGAATTGGAAATCCATCCTGAGTGGGCCGTTTGGTCACCTGGTGGCTATGTCTTCGCCAAGGCATTCGCAGGATTAGATGAGAACAGTTCACTCATCTTGCACCGGTGGCTTTGGTGGTTTCACGCTATCTTGGTCGATGCTGCGATTATATATGTAGCCCTCTCGTACTCAAAGCTTCAGCACATTATCATATCACCGCTAAATGCCTTCTTTCGAAACACAGGACCAGTCGGCGTACCTGCACCTATCAACATCGAGACTGCAGAGACCCTGGGCGTGGGAGAAATCAAAGATTTCACCTGGAAACAGCTACTCGATCTCGATGCTTGTACCAACTGTGGCCGCTGCCAGGACGCTTGCCCTGCATACCTAAGTGAGAAACCACTATCACCACGCAAGCTAACACAAGACCTCAAAGCCCAGTGGCTAAAAACATCGCAATTCAAGGCTGGTGACAGTGGAGGCCAGCCGCCTCTGGTCGGTGGTGCCGTAACTGAAGACGAGTTCTGGGCTTGCACGACTTGCGCCGCTTGCCAGGAGGCCTGTCCCGTTTTCCTGGAGCATATCGTCAAGATTCTTGACCTCAGGCGAAATGTGGTTATGATGCAAAGCAAAATGCCAGAGAATGTCCAGCTCATGCTGCGAAATATGCAGAGCAGGGGACATCCTTGGGTAGGAGCCCAATCGTTGCGCCTTAGGGGAGATTGGACGACTGGTCTGGAACTAAAGACACTGGCTGAAAATAGCAATGTTGATATGCTCCTATGGGTCGGTTGCACCGGCGCCCTTTGTGACCGCAACGTTGAAGTCACGCTATCGCTAGTAAAGGTACTAAAAGCTGCCGGCATTGATTTCGGCATACTTGGTGAAGAGGAACCATGCTGCGGTGACCCAGCCAGACGGGCCGGCTATGAAATACAATTCCAGACAACTGCTGAGCAAAACATTGCCATGCTCAATGGATACAATGTGAAGCACATTCTAGCCACTTGTCCTCACTGCTATAACAGCTTCAAAAACGAATACCCTCAATTCGGCGGTAATTTCAAAGTAACACACCATACCGAGTTGATATCAGACCTGATTAAGCAAGGTAAATTACGGATTACTAAAGAACTGGACCTCGCCACTACCTACCATGACCCCTGCTATCTAGGACGCTATAACAAAATATATTCAGCACCTCGTGATATACTTCATGCCATACCGGGGTTGAAGCTGGATGAGATGAACCGCTCCAAGAGCAAGAGCCTATGCTGCGGTGGTGGCGGAATACACATGTGGTTCGAACAACCGATTGGTAAGAAAATCAACGACATTCGCACTGATGACGTCCTGGATACTACAGCCAAAACCGTGACCACCTCTTGCCCGTACTGCCTCCAAATGCTAGAAGAAGGTATCTTGCACAAACAAATGCAAGAAGCATTAAAAGCAAAAGACGTAGTCGAGTTGCTTGAGCAAGTAATCGAACAACCATCATAGTGGAGGGTAATATGCATATCATTGTCTGCGTCAAACAAATACCCGATCCAGAGGTCCCGCCAGCTAAATTCAAGATCGACCCAGCAACCAAGAAGGTAGTACCTCCCCCTGGAGTGCCACCAGTGATCAGCGTATTTGACGAACGGGCCTGCGAATTGGCTTGCCGCCTCAAAGAAAAACACAACGCAAAGATTACAGTCATTACCATGGGACCAGGTAAGGTCTCTGATGTGGTCAAGCATGCACTGGCTATGGGGGGCGACGACGGGGTAATACTTCAAGACCAAGCATTCGAAAACTCTGATAGCTTTGGCACTGCGTATATACTGTCGCAAGCTATCAAAAAAATAGGTAGCTATGATCTGATTCTATGCGGTAGGCAAGCTGCTGATTGGGACACGGGACAGGTGGGGTCAATTCTCGCCGAGATATTGGGCATCCCAGCAATCACCATAGCTAAGGACATTCAGCCAGAAGGCGACAAGCTCCGTGTATTTCGTGTTATGGAAGACGGCTACGAAGTAGTAGAGACGCCAATACCCTGCTTGGTCACCGTGAGCAATGAGGTTGGATTACCACGTCTCCCGAGCGGGATGGGTATCATACAAGCAGCCCGCAAGCAAATACCGGTGTGGACAGCACAAGATATCCAGGTTGACCCAGCCAAAATCGGCCCTGCTGGCGCACATACCGAGGTAATTAATCTTTTCATCCCAGTTCGCGAGACCACATGCGAGATAATCACCGCAGACACTGCTGCCGAAGCCGCTATAAAGCTAGCTGAGAAACTCAGGGAAATCAAAGTAATCTAGCAGGAGAACTATAATGAGCGATTATCAAGGTATTTTAGTCTGTGGCGAAATATCGGAAGGTCAGTTAGCACCAATCACCCAGGAGCTTTTAGGTATCGGTAGAAAACTAGCTAACGACCTTAGTCAAGAACTAAGCATTCTCTTGATGGGTAAAAACATAGGCAACTTGGCACAGGACGCTATTGCCTTTGGAGCCGACAAGGCATATGTGGCTGACAACCCCCTCCTAGAAACTTATAACTCTGATGTTTTTACTGCGGTTGCAGCCAGGCTTTGCCAAAAAATATCGCCCGCCATCGTTCTGCTCGGCCAAACAGATACAGGCCGCGATTTGGCACCCAGGTTGGTTGGAAGACTCCAGGGTGGGCTAGCTATGGACTGCATAGAACTTGCCATTGACCCGTCGACAAAGCTTCTGACTCAAACAAGACCAGCCTTCGGTGGTAATGCCAATGCTACAGTAGTAACAAAGACAGCGCGTCCTCAAATAGCCACCATCAGGTCAAAGGCCATGGCACCAGCACAACTCGACGAATCGCACAAGGGTCAGGTTATCCCTGCAGAAGACTTAATAGATGCCGGGGCTGTCAAGGTAAAAGTCCTCGAACGGGTAAAAGAAAAAACCGAGGGTATCAAACTGGAAGATGCGGAGTTTGTGGTCAGTGGGGGACGCGGCGTCGGAAGTGCCCAGAATTTTGAGGCTCTTAAAGAGCTGGCAAACCTACTGGGTGGAGCCGTCGGTGCAACAAGGGCTGCCTGCGAGGATGGTTGGATACCCATGACGCAGCAGGTTGGGCAGACAGGCAAAATCGTCAGCCCTAATCTCTATATCGCCATAGGCCTTTCAGGTGCCATGCAACATATCGCAGGTTGTTCCGGCTCTAAGTGCATTGTAGCCATAAACAAGGATGCTGGCGCGAACATCTTTAAGGTAGCCAGCTTTGGCATTGTCGGCGACTATAAAGAAGCTTTGCCTGCCCTAACTCAAAAGATAAAAGAGCTACTCGGCAAATAGAAGCAACATTGCAACAGCAGGATAGTGACTGGACAATCATTGAAATATTGGCTAACTTGGACATTGGTTTGCGGGACAGGTGAGTTCCTCGGGATCGGGACTGCCGCTGGCATTGCTATCCTTATCTTGTGCTGCTTTTAGAGCTAGGCGGCAACATTGATAGAGCCGTCACCTCATTGACGCACCTGTGTTGGTGGGCTAAAATGATGCCATTTCCCAGCGGGAGTAACTCAGTGGTAGAGTTCCTGCCTTCCAAGCAGGCTGTCGCGGGTTCGAGTCCCGTCTCCCGCTCCATTTTAGTCTTAAGGGCATGCATAACACAGGAAAGAGATTATACTTGCCTTAAGTGCGAAACGCCCAGAGGAACAACCACAAAGCATAAATATCCACGAAAAAATTCGGCGAAATACACTTCACCAGGGAGAAGTTAGGAGCATACTGAAGTAATGAAGTCTATACTGGTAGCCAACCGCGGTGAAATAGCTAGGCGCATAGTCAGAACCGCAAAAAGGCTTGGCATTGAGACGATCGCCATCCATTCAGATGCTGATGAGACCGCACTATTCGTACAGGAAGCTGACAAGGCAATAAAAATCAGTGGCAATCGACCTCGAGATAGTTATCTCAACATGGACCACATTGTCAGCATAGCTAAAGAGCTAAAAATAGATGCCATCCATCCAGGCTACGGGTTTTTAGCAGAGAGATGGGAATTCGCCCAAAAATGCGAACAGGAAGGCGTGACATTTATCGGCCCAAAATCTGCAGTAATCCACACTATGGGTGACAAAGCCCGCTCCAGGGAAATCGCTACCAGCATAGGTATACCGATACCACCGGGGAGTGAGATTCTACGCAATACTGGGGAAGCAAAAGAATGGGCAGAAAAACTAGCTTTTCCTGTCATCTTCAAAGCTTCCGCTGGGGGTGGGGGAATCGGAATGAAAAGGGTCGAGAAGGTTGAGGATGTTGAGGAGGCGTTTGAGGAGGCTTCGAATCGCGCCAGGATGGCCTTCGGAGATGACCGAGTCTACATTGAGAAGTATATGGATTCGCCTCATCACATTGAAATTCAGATTCTCGGGGATGAAAAAGGCGAGGTAGTCACATTCCCTGAAAGAGAATGCTCGGTACAGCGACGGCACCAGAAGGTTATCGAGGAATCACCATCCCCCTTTGCCACACCAGAGCTAAGACAAAGCCTGAGACAATCAGCCAAAAAACTAGCCGAGAAGCTTGGGTATACCAATGCTGGAACAGTGGAATTTGTTGTCGACAGGAATCGAAACTTCTATTTCTTAGAAGTCAACACTAGGCTGCAGGTAGAACATCCCATTACGGAAATGATAACCGGGTTTGACCTGGTTGAACAGCAGGTCAGAATTGCATCTGGCGAACCATTAACCATCGACGAGGCGAGAATAGCATGGAAAGGGTGGGCGCTGGAGGCACGTATCTATGCTGAAGACTCCGAGAACTTCTACCCTTCTCCAGGGAAACTTACTTCCTACGTTGAGCCTGGGGGAGACGGAATAAGAGTCGACTCCGGCTACAAAACTGGTGATACCATCAGCCAATTCTATGATCCTCTGGTTGCCAAGTTGATTACCTGGGGAGAAGACAGAGACAAAGCCAATAGTAAGATGTTACAAGCCCTGGCTACCTATGAGATAACAGGCATTAAAAACAATATACCTTTCTTGAAACAGGCCTTTGATTCAGCGCTTTTCAAAACGGGCAATTACGATACTCATTTCATATCTAAGTTGAAGGAGAAGAGCAATGGCTGACAAAATAAAGCGGGAAGTCGAAAAACTTTATGCCCTCCGTGAAGAGATCAGGAAAATGGGAGGCGAGGAGGCCGTAAGGAAGCATCACGAAAAGGGAAAGTTAACAGCCCGAGAGCGCCTCGACCTCTTAATAGAAAAGGGCACATTTGTTGAAGTCGGCATGCTAGGAAGTGAATTTGGGGTAGCCGAGCTTCAACCTGCTGATGGAGTCATCACCGGCTATGGCAAGATGAATGACGGTGTCACGCTCAGGGATGTAGCGGTTGCCGCTTATGATTTCACGGTAAGGGGCGGCTCTATGGGCATTACAAACGAAAGGAAGGTATCCCGTATCAGGGAAATCGCTCTCAAACAAAGAATCCCTATGATATGGCTGGGGGATTCAGGAGGTGCCAGGGTAAGTGGTGGAGGTCTCTCTGGTGATATGATACCCATGTTCGCTGATTCTGGATACCTTTTCAAAGAAGAATCACTGATGTCTGGCGTAATTCCCTTAGTCGCAGCTATGTTGGGTCCCGGATATGCTGGCACAGCCTATATTCCTGGCCTTTCCGATTTCGTTCCCATGGTTAAAGGAACCAGCTTTATGGGACTAGGCGGCCCATCACTGGTAAAAATGGTAATAAAAGAGACACTTACCGAGGACGAGCTGGGAGGCTCTAAAGTTCACTGCGAAATAAGTGGTTGCGGTGACTTGGAGGTCAAGTCAGACGAGGAATGTATCAAAGCTATCAAAGATTACCTATCCTTCTTTCCTCAGAACTGTGACCAAAAACCACTTCGCAAAAGTTGGGATGGAGACCCTGAAGCTCTAATCGCCGACGGTATATTGAGCGTTATCCCGGATAGCCCCCGCGAAGCTTTTGATATGCACGAGCTCATAAGATACATCGTGGACGACCGCCATTTCTTCGAGATAAAACCGAGATGGGCAAGAAATATCATTGTCGGGTTCGGCAGGCTAGCAGGTTATCCAGTCGGATTTATTGCAAACAACCCCATGTTCTACGGCGGAGTCATCGATATCGATGCCGCTGATAAAGCCGCTCGCTTTATCTGGCTTTGCGATGCCTTTAATATCCCTCTACTGTTCCTCTCCGATGTTCCTGGTTTCATGGTAGGGTCGAAAGCAGAAAAATCTGGAATAATCAGGCACGGCGCCAAAATGATTCATGCCGTAGCCGAAGCCACCGTTCCAAAATTTACACTGATTGTGAGAAAATCCTACGGGGCTGGCTACTACGCCATGTGCGGGCGATCGTTTGACCCAGATTTGCTGATCGCTTATCCCGGCGCAGAGATAGCAGTAATGGGCCCAGAGGGCATGGTATCCATTTTTGCCAGAAAACAGCTCGCTGAAGCCGAAAACCCTCAAGAGATGGTAGAGCACCTTGCCGATGAGATAAGACCGCAATTTGATATTCAGAAAACAGCCCGGTATGGCATTGTAGACGAAGTCATTGACCCCAGGGAGACTAGAAAGGTCCTTATCAGGGCTTTAGAATTTACTAAAGACAAGAAGATATTCCGCCATCCCAGGAAACACGGGGTCTACCCAGTATAAGGAGACAGGCAATGTACCAGACAATAACAACTGAAGTAAAAGATAAAATAGCCACAGTTACCCTCTCCCGCGAAGACAGGCGGAATGCAATTTCGCCAACTATGATATCGGAGCTTCTCGATGCCTTGAATGAATATGATGGCGACCCAAATGCACAGGTCATAGTGCTCACCGGAGCCGGCAGCAAGGTGTTTTGCGCCGGGGCTGACTTCGGTGAATCTATGGGTACTACTGGAAGTCTAGTTGACCGATATGAAGGACAAAGGAAATTCGCCGAGCTTTTCAAGGTGATCAAAGGGTTGAAGAAGCCCATTGTAGGGCGGATTAACGGCCATGCCATGGGTGGAGGCTTCGGCTTAGCTTGCGCTTGCGACATAGTAATTGCCGCCGATGATTGCCGCTTTGGAACACCGGAAATAAATGTGGGGCTTTTCCCCTACATAATCATGGCAACGTTATTACGGTTTACTTCATCGCCAAAACGGCTACTGGAGATGATGCTTACCGGAGAGAGAATAGAAGCTAAGGAAGCACAGCAACTCGGTATCGTAAATCACATTGTCCCCAGAGAGCAACTAGACGTCAAGATAAACGAAGTCACCCAGAAAATAGCTGGCAAAAGCCCAGCTATCCTAAGGCTGGGCCGGAGAGCCTTCTACACCATGCGCGATATGGAATACGAAAAAGCTTTAGAGTTCTTGGCTTCAATGCTAACCATAAATACTATGGCTGAGGATGTAGCCGAAGGCATTGCCGCTTTCTTAGAAAAGCGTGAGCCAGCCTGGAAAGGAAAATAGCTGAGAGGAGAGAGACTATGGGCTTAGAAGACAAGGTTGTAATAAGCGCAGCGCTAACCGGTGTGGCAGCAAACAGAGACCAGTGCAAATGGATCCCCTACACACCACAGGAGATTGCTGAAGAGGCATTACACGCCTACAATGCAGGGGCCTCAATAGTACACATCCACGGTCGTGAATACGATGGCACTCCGTCATAGAGAGTCGAAATTTTCCGGGAAATTATGCAAGAGGTCAGAAAAAGATGCCCCGTCATCATCAACTTTTCCACCGGGGCAGTAGGTGTGGACAGAGATACCAGAATTGCCCACATCCGAGAGGTGAAACCAGAAATAGCAGCGCTGAACATGGGTTCCATGAATTATGCGAAATATAGCCCCAAGCGCAAAGGGTTTGTCTTTTCCCTGGTTTTCCAAAACCCCTTTGATGACATCATGTTCTTCCTGGATACCATGGTCAAAAACGGCGTGAAGCCCGAGTGCGAATGCTTTGACCTGGGACACGTGGAAAGCGTAATTCCATTGATGGACATGGGAATATTGAAACACCTCCAGATTAGCTTAGTCATGGGTGTAGTCGGCGGCATGGCTGCTACCTCAAGAAATCTAACACATGTGTCAAGTGTGGTACCACCAGGCATAGCCTGGCAAGTCATCGGAATCAGCCAGGACCAATGGCTCCTCATAGCAACCGCTCTAGCCCTGGGTGGAAATATAAGAGTAGGACTGGAAGATAACTTTTATTTGGCTCCTGGTGTAATGGCGCAAGGCAATGGCCCACTCGTAGAGAAAGCCGTAAGGATGGCCAGAGACATAGGAAGAGAACCAGCAACAGTGGAAGAAGCCAGGGTCATTTTGGGAATAAACAGGCAATAACTAAAACAGGAAGGTGAGTTGAACCAGCAATGACAGAGATACTATCACCCATCACCGGCAGTGTTTGGAAGATCATAGCTCAAGTAGGAACACAGGTAAACGAAGGCGACACTGTGGTCATACTTGAATCCATGAAAATGGAAATCAAGGTAAAGTCTCCACATGATGGCAAGGTGGCGGAAATCAAAGTAAAAGAAGGCGATTCCATTCTAGAAGACGACATCATAGCCATTGTTGAATAAGAGATGGCATAACATCGACAGAGGAGAAATCAATGGATTTCAGATTCACCAAAGAGGAAGAAACCTTTCGACAAGAAGTTCGGGAATGGCTCAAGCAAGAAATTCCCCAGCGATGGCTGGAACTTGGTCCCATTTTCTGGGAGGAGACCGAAGAATCCTGGATACTTTCGCGCCAATTTCAGCGCAAGCTAGGCCACAAAGGATGGTTGGCTCCGGCTTACCCCAAAGAATACGGAGGCCTAGAATTAAGCCATACAAAGCGTCTTATTTTAGCCGAAGAGCTGGCCTACAACAGAGCACCGATAAGCGTGGAGGTCGAGATCTCCGTAAACTGGGTCGGCCCAGCCCTCATGCTATTCGGCACAGAAGAACAGAAAAGTAAATATGTTACAGGCGTCGCTAAAGGCGATATCATTTTCTGCCTGGGATACAGCGAGCCAAATGCAGGCTCTGATCTTGCCTCCCTGCAGACTCGTGCTGTGGAGTCTGGCGATTATTATATTATCAACGGCCAGAAGATATGGACAAGCTATGCTCACTACGCCGACTATTGCTGGTTGGCAGCCAGAACCGACGCCAATGTCCCCAAGCATAAGGGGATTAGCATGATACTCATCGATATGAAGACGCCTGGAATCACCATCCGCCCTCTTATAAATATACTGAACCATCATTCTTTCAACGAGGTTTTTTTTGACGATGTCCGGGTTCCAAAAGCTAACTTGGTCGGGCAAAAGAACAATGGCTGGTACCAACTGGCCATGGCGCTTGATTTCGAACGCTCCTCCGTTGGATATGCGGCCGCAAACCAGAGGACCATCGAGGAATTAGTCCGGTATGCCAAAGAGACAAAATATAACGGGAAATCCCTCGCCGATGACCCGCTAATCAGGAACGAATTGGCAAGTATAGCCGTGGAAAACGAAATCGCCCGAATGATGAATTACCGCATTGCCTGGATGTATAGCAAAGGAATGCATCCCAGTTACGAGTCCTCAATGTCGATGGTATTCACCAGCGAGATTACCAGGCATGTGGCCAACGTGGGCATGAAGACCCTGGGACACTATGGGGAGCTTGACCAGGATTCCAAATGGGCAGTCATGAATGCCAGATTCATGCGCATGTGCCTGTGCTCACTCTCAATAGGGCTTGGTGGTGGTACCAACGAAATACAGCGCAACATCATTGCTATGCGCGGCTTGGGACTGCCACGCCACTGACCTGTATGAGTTCTGCCAGACATCACATATTAAGGGGAACTAAATAATCATGGATTTTCGCTTCAGCGAGCAGGAGAAGGCTTTCCAAAAAGAGGTCGAAGATTTCATAAAGCAAGAACTCCCTCCTCGCTATACAGAAAAAAGCGTATATTGGCCAGGAGGTTATGGGACTATTGCCGAATTCGAGGAGATTATCCCAGAAATCGATCACTTCCGGCATCGGCTAGGTGAAAAGGGATGGCTCACCATGTCATGGCCCAGGGAATACGGCGGCGCCAGCCGTACTCACATTGAACGGGCTATCTTCGGCGAGCGAATGAGTTATTATAGGGCACCAGGACCAGAAGTCGCCGTACTGATCGGTGGACCCACCATCCTCCGCTTCGGCAGTGAGGAGATGAAGAGAGAATGGTTGCCTGGCATAGCCAGAGGTGATACCAAGTTCTGGCTAGCCTACAGCGAACCCAATGCCGGCTCAGACCTCGTCTCCTTGCAAACCCGTGCCACTGAAGACGGGGATGACCTTATCATCAATGGACAGAAAATATGGAGCAGTGGTGCTCATATAGCAGGCTACGCCTGGATGGTAGTTAGGACAGACCCTTCAGCACCACCACACAAGGGCATTTCGTTGATTATTGTCGATAACAAATCGCCAGGCATCACTATTCGTCCGCTCATGAACATATGCAATCGGCATTCATTCAACGAGGTATTTTTCGACAATGTTCGTGCCCCAAAGAAAAACATCGTCGGCGAGAAGAACAAGGGATGGTATTACTTAATGGTAGCCCTGGACTTTGAGCGATTGATTACGCCGATCGGAGGCTTCAAACGAACACTGGAAGAATTAACACAATATGCCAGGCATACAAAACACAACGGCCAGGCTCTATGTCAGAATGCCTTGATAAGAAACAAACTGGCAGAAATGGCAATCCAGACCGAAGTTGCATACATGTTCTTCTGGCAAACAGCCTGGATGCTCGACCGAGGACTCATGCCCAACATCGAAGCTTCTCTGCTGAAACTGTTCACCACACAACTGAGTCAAAAGCTGGCCGAAGTTGGAATGCAGGTGTTGGGACACTATGGCCAGCTAGATGAAACATCAAAATTTGTCCCCCTCAGAGGAAGAGTGTGTCTTGGCTATCTAGACTGCATCTCAGCTCTAGTCGGCGCAGGCACCTCTGAAATCCAGCGCAATATCATCGCTATGCGAGGACTAGGATTGCCCCTGACATAACTCTATTGTGGTTTCAAAATATTTTGGAGGCGAAAGATGGACCTTGGACTAAATGAACAACAGGAAATGCTGAGGAGATCAGCTCGAGACTTCCTGCAAAAGGAATGCCCCAAACAATTGGTCCGACAACTGGATGCAAGCGATAGCGGCTACTCACCAGAATTATGGAGGAAAATGGCAGAGCTGGGATGGCTAGGCCTGGCATTTCCAGAAGAATATGGCGGCAACGGTGGCAGCTTCCTTGATTTAGCAGTGCTCCTGGAAGAAATGGGATACAACATTCTGCCCGGGCCATTCTTCTCGACAGTTGTCTTGGGCGGCTTGGCTATATTAGCAGCAGGAAGCGAGCAACAGAAGAAAAGCCTCTTGCCTAAGATCGCCACAGGTGAGTTGCTTTTGACCCTGGCATTAACTGAACCAAGCGCCAAGTATGACGCGGCATCCATCAAGACCACAGCCACCGCGCAGAATGATGAGTACGTCATAAATGGAACTAAGCTCTTCGTGCCAGATGCTAACGTGGCCCATTACATACTATGTGTCGCCAGAACACAGCCGGAAAAGAACACCGAAGACGGGCTCACTGTGTTCCTGGTAGATTCGAGGTCGCCTGACATCAAATGTACTCTTCTTAAGACGCTTGCCCGTGATAAACAATGTGAAGTCGTTTTCGACAACGTACATGTACCGAAAGAGAACATCATAGGGAAGCTAAACAAGGGCTGGCCAATAGTATCAGACATTATTCAGAAGGCGACAGTGGCAAAGTGTGCAGAGATGGTTGGCGGTGCACAGGCAGCGTTAGAAATGTCAGTAAAATATGCTAAGGAAAGAGTCCAATTCAATCGCCCTATCGGCAGCTTCCAGGCCATCCAACACTATTGTGCCAACATGGTCACAGACGTCGATGGCTCTCGCTTCATTACCTACAAGGCAGCCTGGAAAGTGAGTGAAGGGCTTCCAGCTACTTACGATGTGGCTGTAGCCAAGGCATGGACTGGCGAAGCTTACGCACGTGTTACTCTATTAGCTCATCAGATCTTCGGAGCTATCGGGTTTACTATGGACCACGACATGCACTTATATTACAGGAGAGCCAAGGCCGGTGAGATAGCATTCGGCGATAGTGACTTCCAAAGAGCAATCGTGGCTCAAGAGATGGGACTTTGATTTGCAGCTAGCCTATTGTCAAAAACACAAGAGGCTGAAAGT
Source organism: Chloroflexota bacterium (assembly GCA_016875975.1). Classification (GTDB taxonomy): domain Bacteria; phylum Chloroflexota; class Dehalococcoidia; order GIF9; family UBA5629; genus VGOF01. Next base: position 15,908 of record VGOF01000008.1, read on the forward strand.
TTATCTTTAATGCACAAGAACATCACAAAAGGGGCTACGCGAGCCACCGTTTCCGTCTTTTGTAATGCTTGACCTCGCGGTAGCTTCTTCTTTGCCCAACTTTGCTCAGACCAAAATAAAACTCCTTGATATCCTCATTGTCCCTCAACTTTTCCGCCAGCCCATCCATAACAACACGTCCATTCTCCATCACATAGCCATAGTGAGCTAACTCTAATGCCGCCCTGGCGTTCTGCTCAACAACCAGGATAGATGTCTTCTCTTCGGCATTAATTAATTTAACGATATCCAGAATTTCCTTTACCAGAATTGGGCTGAGCCCTAACGAAGGCTCATCTAGAAGCATAAGCTTGGGATTGGACATCAAGGCACGACCCATCACTACCATTTGCTTCTCACCGCCAGAAAGATAGCCGGTGACAGAGTGC
>VGOF01000009.1 GCA_016875975.1 Chloroflexota bacterium
ACTCAACCGACTACCTGCGGCAAGAAATAGGCATAATTGCCTACCACGAAAGTTACATTACAAGCATTAACTACCATGTAGATAACCTGCAAATAGGTATGACGGCGGAAGTTAGCCTCATAGGCTCTGGCATATACTAAGTCAAGAGCGATAGAAGAAATCCAGCGCCAAATCTGTTGGATTCAAAATCATCGCGAAAGGAGGTGGTCACCATGACGTGGCCAATTATACTGGCAGTAGGAGTTGCAGTCGGTATTATCATTATCCCAGTGGCATTCGTCTGGTATCTGAATATCAGGGGAACATACCAGGTTGTCCGTGATGCGCATGAGCGAAAGATGAGAAGAGCCGAGCTGCTCAGAGAAGCGGAAGCACTGATTCGGGGCACAACTCCGGTTGCCGAAGAAACTACCACCGAATTCTGGATGAATAAGGTCCCTTGCTGGGAGATGAACAGATGTTCTGCCGAGATTCGGGATGAGTGCCCAGCCTATAGGAATAGGGTCATACCTTGCTGGGCGATCGAGGGAACCTACGGCAAGCTACGGATGGAAGGTGGCAAAGCCTGCGGCCGAGATACCGCCGTTTGTCAGACATGCCCTGTCTACAAGAAATATGGTGAAGGTAAACCTATACATATTAAGCTTGTCGGTGCCGGCACTGACACCTATCTCAGAACTTCGAGAGAGGAAACAGCGGTTGCTGTTAGATAGAGACGCTGAAGCATATTGCCTCAGTATTCAGTAGAGATATCGGGCTTGTGCAAGCCCGATATCTCTACGCTGTCAGAGTCGATTTACACAGTAAGCAAAAACAACACGAGGGAAACGAGCCTAATCTGTGCTACAATAAGCAGTTGCAGTTATCGCGTGTATGGCTTTGAATCCAAACAATCGGAGGTTTGATATGGAGAGACCCAAACCGGTTGGACCAATAACAGTACCAGGTGGCAGAGGAGTCGCAGGCAGGATATTCAGTCAGATTCAAGCAAGTATCGATGAAACTAAAGAAGAAGCCGGAGCTCTAATCCCTGTATTGCAGCGGGCACAGGGATTAGTCGGTTATCTACCTCAGCCTATTCTTAGAAGTATCGCCCGTGATATGCGAGTATCACTAAGCGAAATCTACGGAATAGCAAGCTTCTATTCCTTTTTCACAATGGTCCCCCGAGGTAAGTATGTAATCTCGATGTGCATGGGTACCGCATGCTATGTCCGAGGCGGCGAAAGAATCTTGAATACCGTACAGAAGGAACTGGGTATCGATCCGGGTCAGACGACTCACGACGGGCTATTTTCCCTGGAGATGGTGAGATGCCTAGGTTGTTGCGGATTATCTCCGGTAGTAGCCATCGAAGACAATATCTATCGCAGAGTGACCCCTACCAAAATGCAGGAGATCCTGGGTACATATGCATAGGAGGTGAATGTTGACAGTACTTCGTTCTGTTAAGGATCTCAACACGTTAAGAGCAGAAGCTCAAAAACAGCTGGCTGAGCGAGCCAAAAAGATAGAGGTCAAGGTTCACCTAGGGAGCTGTGGTATTGCCGGTGGTGCCAAGACAATTCAGGAGGCTTTCATCAAAGAAGTAAGCCACCACCAGTTGTCTGATGTTGCAATCACCGAAGCTGCATGCATTGGGCCATGCGGGCGGGAACCTATAGTTACCATAGTTCACCCTCAAAAAGGCAGGACAGTCTACGCTGAAATTACACCACAGCAAGTGCCCACCATAGTAGAACGACATCTCATAGAAGGGAAGGCCGTCTCCGAATGGCTTTTGGACGTTAAGTCCCCCGAGTTCAGCCTCCAAGAAATCCGTGTCATGGCTAACCAAGATATGGACCCCAGAAGCATTGAGGAGTATATAGCTCGGGATGGCTATCAGGCTTTAGCCAAGGCGCTAACTCAGATGAAGCCAGACGAGGTGATCGATGAGGTAAGCCGCGCAGGCTTGAGGGGTAGAGGTGGTGCTGGATTTCCCACCGGCACTAAATGGACATTCGTGCGCCGTGCTATGGGTGATGAGAAGTTCGTAGTCTGCAACGGTGACGAGGGTGACCCTGGCGCTTACATGAACCGTGCAGTGCTGGAAGGCAACCCTCACTCCATTCTCGAAGGGATGGCCATTGGCGCTTACGCCATTGGCAACGTGCGCCGAGGTTTTGCCTACGTGCGAGCTGAATACCCGCTGGCCATCCAGACTCTAAATCATGCCATCGACCAAGCCCGGCAACATGGCCTTTTGGGTAAAAATATATTGGGCACTGATTTTGAGTTCGACCTCACCGTATTTCCTGGCGCTGGCGCCTTTGTTTGTGGTGAAGAAACAGCGCTCCTAGCATCCATCGAAGGCAAACGCGGCAATCCTCGCCAACGTCCACCTTTCCCCGCCAACAAAGGCCTGCTCGATAAGCCTACCACGCTAAACAACGTGGAGACATGGTCCAACATTCCAAAAATCATCGTTAAGGGTGCTGACTGGTTCACCAGCGTCGGTGCGGAGAAGAGCAAAGGCACAAAGACCTTCTGCTTGGTAGGCAAGATAAACAACACAGGTCTAATTGAGGTGCCTCTGGGCACTCCCCTGGGACAAATTGTATTCGACATCGGCGGCGGTATCCCAGATGGCAGAGAATTCAAGGCTGTCCAAATCGGTGGACCATCTGGCGGCTGTATCCCCATCGCTCACCTCAATACCTCTGTTGATTACGAGGCAGTTACCGCACTTGGTGCCATCATGGGCTCAGGCGGACTCATTGTTATGGACGAGAACAACTGTATGGTAGATACAGCGAAGTTCTTCCTGCAGTTCACCAGAGATGAGAGCTGTGGCAAATGTACTCCCTGCCGCGCTGGTATCCCCAAGATGCTAGAAATCCTGACAAAGATAACCCAGGGCAAAGGCACTATGGGAGACCTTGATATCCTTACCGAACTGGCAGAGATGGTAGGCTCGGCTTCTCTTTGCGGTCTGGGTCAAACTGCTCCAAACCCGGTGCTAACCACGCTGAGACATTTCCGCGAGGAATACGAGGCCCACATAATTGACAAACGCTGCCCCGCGGCTGTGTGCCAGGCCTTGTTCCACGCTCCTTGCCAACACACCTGCCCTGCGGAACTTGATTGCCCAGGCTATGTATCCTTAATCAAAGAGGGGAAGTTTATAGACGCCTACAAAGTCATCAAACAGCGCCTTCCCTTCCCTATGTCAGTAGGGCGAGTTTGCGACCATCCCTGTGAAGTCAAATGCCGCCGCGCCCAGGTTGACGAGGCAGTGTCAATCAGAGATTTGAAGCGAATAGCGGCTGACTATGCTTATGAACATGGTGTGCAATACCTACCACCAGTTAAACCCCGAAAGGCAGAGCGGGTAGCCATTGTTGGCGCAGGTCCAGCAGGTCTCACTGCTGCCTATGAGCTGGTTCGAGAGGGCTACGGAGTCACCGTTTTCGAAGCGCTACCGGTGGCCGGCGGTATGATGGCTGTGGCCATACCCGAATATCGATTGCCCAAGCGAATCCTCAATGCTGAGATCGAAGGTGTTCTTAAGCTCGGTGTAGAATTAAAACTAAACACCAGAGTAAATGATATCGGAGACCTGTTCAAACAGGGCTACCAGGCTGTCTTCGTCTCTTGTGGAGCACACAAGGGAGACAAAGTGGGCATACCCAACGAAGACAAACAAGGGGTCTTCGATGCCATTGATTTTCTAAAGGAACTGAATTTGGGCAAAAAGCCGCAAATCGGTAAGAAGGTAGCAGTGGTAGGCGGCGGAAACTCCGCTATCGATGCCGCCCGGTCAACGCTAAGGCTGGGCGCCGAAGAGGTGCATATACTTTATCGCCGGGAACGTAAAGACATGCCGGCTATCATCGAAGAAATCGAGGCTGCTGAAGACGAAGGCATCCACATCGATTGTCTGACTGCGCCTACCAAGGTATTGAGTGCGAATGGAAAGGTAAGCGGGCTGGAATGCATCCGCATGGAGCTCAAAGATTTTGATACCAGTGGGCGGCGCACCCCACATCCTGTGGCTGGCTCGGAGTACACCATCCCAGTGGACACTGTGATCGAAGCTATTGGCCAACGGCCTGACGTTTCTTTCCTAAAAGACAGCGAAATCAAATCTGGCAGGGGTGGGACAATAATTGCTGACCCCCGTACTCTAGCTACCAACCGACCAGGTGTTTTCGCTGGTGGTGACGCTGTGACTGGGCCAAAGACAGTGATCTGGGCAGTAGCTGCTGGCCAGAGGGCAGCAACATCAATCAAACGGTATCTCCAAGGTAAACCGCTTTCCCAATTCATAGAGAGAAACGGTTACGAACCCATAGAAATCCCTAATACACCCCCCACCGAGGAGGAAGTGAAAGAAAGGCACAGGCTTCACCCTTCTCACATAGACTTAAGGGAACGAAAGGCATCCTTCAAGGAAGTCCTACTGCCCTTTACTCAAGGAGAAGCCAGTGAAGAGGCCTCCCGCTGCCTGAGATGCGACCTTGAAGTCGCGGGGGAGGAATAAAACAATGGCTGAAAAGAAAGAGATAAAACTGACCATAAACAGTAGAGAGGCAAGGGGTAAAGAGGGAGATACCATACTCGATATTTGTCGTGCCAATGACATCTACGTTCCTACATTGTGCCACTTGGAGGGACTTTCTGTTGTCGGCGCCTGCCGCCTCTGTGTGGTAGAAATTGAGGGAGAGCGACGCATTAATCCAGCCTGTACCTATCCGGCTCGTGACGGTCTGGTAGTCAGAACAGACACCGAACAACTGGAGAAGTACAGACGTTTGATGTTAGAGCTGATATTTACAGAACGAAATCATTTCTGTTTCTTCTGCGCTGCCAGTGGCGACTGCGAACTGCAAAAGCTGGCTTACCAGTATCAAATGGACCATGCGCGATACCAGTATACCTTCCCCACCTTGCCCACCGATACTTTAAACGACTTCCTGGTTGTCGACCATAATCGCTGTATCCTCTGCGGCCGCTGCGTCAGAGTATGTGCAGAGGTTGTGAGCAGCCACACCCTTAGCTTCGCAAACAGAGGCTGGCGCACCATGGTGGTCGCCGATCTTAACCAGCCTCTAGGCGAGTCCTCATGTATCTCTTGCGGAGCCTGCGTACAAGCCTGTCCCACAGGTGCTATCTTCAGCAAGACTAGCGCCTATAGGGGCAGAACCAACGAGGGCAAGATTATACGCAGTCTTTGTTCTCTGTGTGGCATGAGTTGCGACATCGACGTCTTAATTAAGGACAACAACATAGTTCGTATAGATGGTGCTAACCTAACCAGGCCGAAAGGACAGCTCTGTCGCAAGGGACGCTTCGAGCAGGTCTACAGAGAAGCCCCAAGAATCGCTACACCTCTTGTCGCGGCAGAAGGCCAGACAATAAAAGCCTCATCCTGGGAAGAGGCTTTTGAATTGGCGAGGAGAGGAATCGAAGCTTATCGACGCCGCTATGGTGCCAACAGCATTGCAGGTTTTGCCTCCAGTTTATGCCCCACCGAGACCTTAGAAGCTTTCGCCAAATTGATGCGCGATACTATAGGCACCAGCTTGGTAGATACTCTGGACGGTAGCGCTTATAGAACACTGACCCAAGGGATGAGCAAATTTAGCAAAAATGGCCAAGGTTTGGAAACAGAAAGTCCGCTGGAATCAATTCTCAAGTCCGATTGCATCATAGTGGTAGGATGTAATCCGCTCCAAAGCCATCCAGTGGCCGGCTGTTACATGCTCCAAGCCCAGATCCATGACCGCGCACAGCTCGTGGTTATTGATTGGCAGCAGAATAGCTTGGGCGCGCGCGCTGACCTGTGGCTACGGCCTAATGAGAATGGCATGGGAGACCTCATTAGTGCTTTAGCCAGTATGCTAAACAGAAGAGGGAAGCGTAGCAAACAGACGCAAGGAGCTGTATCTTTAGCTAGCGCAGCCCTGGCCAGCGGTCTGGATGAAACCTTGCTTGAGCAGGCTGCCAACATGCTGGCTGCTGCCAAAAAAGGAGTAGTCGTCTACGGTAACGGTTTGTGGGGCAAAAAAGACGCTGCGTGTGTAAGGGGCGTGCTGGAACTTGCCAGTTTGGTTCATTCAAACGGCCCAAAGGCCATCGCCCTCAAGCCATGGGGGAATAGCCGAGGTGCCTGGGAGCTTGGGATCGCCAGCAAAGATGAAGTAACCGATGCTAAGCCTAAGCTAGTGTATCTCTTGCTGGCTGACCAGGAGTTTGGGGGCGAAGACTTTGTGTTTCGAGTTGCTGAGCAAGCTGAATTCCTGATAGTTCAGGCAAGCTATACTTCGCCGCTGACTGAAGTCGCTGACGTGGTTCTCCCCTCTCCTATTTGGGCAGAACGAGAGGGCACGTACATATCCGTCGATGGCAAAGCCGGAAGATCAAAGCGAATACTGGAACCGCTTCCAGGGATAAAAGATGACCTCGAAATATTCGCCCAAATGACTCAAAGATTGCAAAAGAGGAGGCCAATGCTATGGAAAAGGTGAAACTGGCTACTTCCTGGCTTGACGCCTGCGCTGGCTGCGAAATGTCCCTACTGGACGTTGACGAGTTCATAATTGACTTGGCTCAAGCTGTGGAGTTCACCAGAAGCCCAATAACAGACATTAAAGAGTTCCCCGAGGTAACAGTTGGGCTGATCACCGGGGCTATAGGCAACGTAGACCAGGAAGAAGAAGCTAAAGAGCTTCGAGCAAGATGTAAAATACTCATAGTTCTGGGTGATTGCGCTTGCTTTGGTGGTATATGCGCCATGCGAAATGCCTTTTCCAAGGAGGAGGTGCTGCGACGAGCTTACATTGAGTCTGAGAGCACCAAGGAAGGTAAAATACCTTCCTCACCAGAAATACCAGCCCTCCTAGAAAAAGCCGTTCCCGTAGATGCTGTAGTCAAGGTAGACTGTTTTGTCCCTGGATGCCCACCTCGAGCTGGGGATATCAAATATGCGTTAGGAGAACTCCTTCAGGGACGGATCCCTGTTCTACCCAGCGATATGATGCGCTTTGACTAGCGCAGGAGGTATTTGTATGGCTGACCAAAGAAAGACTATAGAGATAAAACCAGTAACCCGTGTAGAAGGACACGGTAAGGTTACCTTGCACCTGGATGAAAAGGGCAATGTCAGCAGGGCTAACCTTAACGTTCTTCAACTCCGTGGCTTTGAGAAATTTTGTGAGGGCCGTGTGTTCTGGGAGATGCCCCTGATAACCCAGCGCGCTTGTGGCATCTGCCCTGTAAGCCACCATCTGGCCTCGGCCAAGGCTGGAGACGCCATCCTAGGAGTAGAGATTCCACCTGCCGCCAGGATGCTGCGGCAACTGATGCACATGGCCCAGTATGCACAGTCTCACGCCCTGCATTTCTTTCATTTAGCCAGCCCTGACCTCCTCCTCGGCATGGACGCCAACCCAGCCATTAGGAATGTCATCGGCCTAATCGAGGCGAACCCAGAACTAGCAAAGAAGGCAGTGTGGCTCAGGAGCTTTGGCCAAACAATCATTGAAACATTGGGCACCAAGAAAGTTCACCCCAACTTTGCCATTCCTGGTGGTGTCAATACTGCTCTCGCACCAAAGGCCAAAGACGAATTTCTGAGCAAGGTGAGTGAGGCCATAGCCATCTACCGGGTAGGCCTGGATATAATAAAGGACTTTCAGACAAAGCAAAAAGAGCTCATGGCCAGCTTCGCCAGCTTCCCTTCGGCCTATATGGGCTTAGTTGACCCACAAGGCAACTTAGAACTTTATGAGGGCAAGTTGAGGCTCATTGACCCCAAGGGCTTCATTCTGGAAGACCAGGTGGATGGCGGCAATTACCTCTCCATCATCGAGGAAAGGGTGGAAGACTGGTCATATATGAAATTCCCGTGTTATAAGAAGATGGGCTATCCAGGCGGTATGTACCGTGTGGGTCCCTTAGCTCGGCTCAACGTAGCTGATGGCATCACCACACCTCTGGCCAGCAAGGAGTTCAAGGAATTCAAAAAACTGGGCAATGGCGGTATGGTGGAAGGCTCGCTATATTTTCACTATGCTCGCCTTATCGAAGGGCTCTATGCTGTTGAGATGATAGGCGAACTCCTCAAGGACGATACAATCTGCTCCACGGAGATTCGGGCCTCTTCGTCAAAATACAACGAAGAGGGTATCGGGGTTCTCGAAGCTCCAAGGGGTACCCTCTTCCACCATTTCTGGGTGGATCCCAGTGGCGCTATCCGTAAGGCCAACATAATCGTGGCCACACAGAACAACAACTTGGCTATAAATCGTGCTATATACCTGGTAGCCAAAGAATATGTTAAAGCCCAAAAACTGACCGAGGGTATGCTCAACCGGGTAGAGGTAGCGATCCGCTGCTATGATCCGTGCCTCTCCTGCGCTACCCATGCATTGGGCCAAATGCCCTTATCTATTCAGGTGGTTGACAGCTGTGGTAAAGTTCTGGAGGAATTTCCACCGCAGGCGTCTATACCAAATTACCAGCGCTGAAACAGAGATTTTCACGAAGGGGGTGTAAATATGGAATGGCAGGTTGTATTGGCAACAGCATTGGCTATACCTCTCATTCTCCTGCCAGCTGTGCTCATCTGGTTCCTGATTATCGGCGGCATCTACCAAGCCGTCCAAGAGTCACGAAAAAGACGTGTTGCCCATAGGCATGAGCAAGAAAGGCCCATGGCTTTTGGAGTGATTGGCACGGGAGGCAAATCTGGCGGGGCAAGAACCAATGAGTGGGAATATATTGACGCCTACCTCAATCCCACTCGAGAGGAGGATAGACAACAGAAATCCAAATAGATGTCCAGCGTGTATCACACTTAGTAGCTACGAATATGATGAAGTTGGCAAGAGGAGCTCCATGCATTTTTGACCCATCCTGTAAGAGTAATTGTAATCTACGACAGTGCAAGAACTGGTAAGAGAATGGAGACGAAGGTGAATAATAACGCTTTAATGCAAGAACTCTCTACTATCCCAGGTGGTGAAGGGATACGATTGTGCATTCAGTGTGGCACCTGTTCCGCATCTTGTCCCAATGCCAATAGAATGGATTATACACCCCGAAAGCTCATCGCAATGACACAGGCTGGTATGCGGGATGAGGTCTTATCCAGCAACTCTATGTGGTTCTGCATGTCCTGCTATCTTTGCACAGGGCGCTGCCCAAGGGGAATCAAGATAACCGACACCATGCATGCCCTCGAATGCCTAGCAGTCCGCCACAGCATGAGCTATGCCCAAACGCACACACCGACAATGTATAGAAGCTTCAGCGACTTTGTTTATAGCATTGGCGCTCTTCCAGAGATGGGCTTCATGACCTGGTTCTATCTCCTTACCAACCCGCTGCGTGCCCTAAAGATGTTTCCAGTAGCACTCAATTTAGCCAAGCGCGGGCGTCTGTCCATCAAAGCCAAAAGAATGAAGCCAGAGGCAGAACGACAGCTTAAAGCGATTCTCTATAAGGCCGAAGAATTAGGAGAGATGCCATGAGATACTATACATATTTCCCGGGTTGCTCCTCAGCACACGGAGGAGCCAAAGCATACGACCTCTCTGCTCAGGCAGTAGCTCAGGCTTTAGATATAGAGCTTATTGAACTTGAGGACTGGAACTGCTGCGGCTCTACACCCTATACGTCTGTTGATGAATTGGCTTCCTACTGCTGCTCAGCTCGCAATCTGGCTCTGGCTGAGAAAAGAGGATTCGAGCTAGTAACACCATGTAGTGCCTGCTATGTAGTTCTCAATAGGACTAACTCAGCCTTAAAGGAATACCCTGAGACAAAGGCTAAAGTAGATGAGGCTTTGGCAGCAGGTGACCTGAAGTATCACGGGACTGTGAAGGTACGGCACCTACTTGATGCTCTGGCCAATGATTTCAGCCGTGACCAAATAACATCGAAAGTGAAGGTGGATATTGGTGGACTGAAAGTAGCTCCCTACTATGGCTGCCAGGTAGTACGACCGGGCCCAGGATTTGACCATCCTGAATTTCCCCTGTCATTAGACCGCTTGATTGAGAGCCTGGGAGCCGAGGCTACACCGTTTCCGCTTAAGGCTCGTTGCTGCGGCGGCTCTCTAATCATACCCGAGGAAGACCTTGCCTTAGAGCTAATTTACAAGCTCCTAAGCAATGCTTCGAGCAACGGAGCTGAATGCATTGTGACCGTCTGCCCACTGTGCCAAACCAACCTAGATGCCTACCAGGGCAGGATCAACAAGAAGTTCAAAACTAGCTTTAACCTCCCCATTTTGTTCTTTACCCAGCTTATGGGATTAGCCTTCGGAGTGGAGAACAAAGCATTGGGCTTGGAGAAATGTGTAATCCCCGCCGACAAAGTATTGGCCAGATATGCTACAAAATGATAAGGAGGACTGAATGGAGCCAAAGATAGGTGTCTACGTCTGTCATTGCGGGGCCAACATCGCCGGCACGGTTGATATCGAACAGGTAACCGAGTTTGCCAAAGGTCTCCCTTCTGTGGCTGTTGCTCGTGATTACAAGTTCGTATGTTCAGACCCAGGACAGGAACTGATAAAGAATGATATCAAAGAACTGGGCCTTGACCGTGTTGTCGTGGCCTCATGTTCGCCACGACTGCATGAACCAACCTTTAGGCGAACTGTAGCCAGTGCTGGATTGAATCCTTTCCTCTTTGAGATGGCGAACATCCGCGAGCAATGCTCCTGGGTAACAGAAGACAAGGAAGCAGCAACACAAAAGGCGAAGGCGATGCTGAGTGCCGCTGTAAGGCGTGTTTTCTACCACGAGCCGCTAGAAACTAAAACGGTACCAGTCAACCCAAGCACTCTGGTGGTTGGTGCCGGTATTGCTGGCATACAAGCGGCACTGGAAATCGCCGATTCAGGTAATAGAGTGTACCTCCTCGAACGAGAGCCCTCAATTGGCGGCCATATGGCTCAGCTTGACAAGACCTTTCCCACATTAGACTGCTCCGCCTGAATACTGACGCCGAAAATGGCCTCGGTGAGGTCACACGAAAACATCGAGCTGATGACTTACAGCGAAATAATAGACGTGTCAGGCTACGTAGGTAACTTCAAGATCAGAATCAGAAAGAAACCGCGTTATGTAGACGAGAACAAATGCACCGGATGTGGTACATGTCAAGACAAATGCCCCACCAAAGCAGATAGTGAATTTGATTTTGGCATTGGCAAAAGGAAAGTTATCTATACACCATTTCCCCAAGCAGTGCCGAATGTGCCAGTTATCGATAGGGAGAACTGTACCTACTTTATCAAAGGCAAATGTCGTGCCTGCGAGAAGTTCTGCGAGACCAAGGCGATTGACTTCGAGCAAACAGAGAAGATAGTCGAAGTGGATGTGGGCTCCATCATAGTCACCACTGGTTTCGATTCCTTTGACCCTGCCCCTGTGTCACAATTCGGCTACGGAAGATATGACAACGTCATTACTGGCTTCCAGTTCGAGAGGATGAGCAGTGCTTCAGGCCCAACCGGGGGCAAAATATTACTTAAGGACGGCTCTGAGCCAAAAAGTGTGGCTATCCTGCATTGCATTGGCAGCCGCGATACCAACTACCATGAATATTGCTCTCGCGTCTGTTGCATGTATTCGCTCAAGTTCTCTCATCTTATCAGAGAGAAAATTCACGATGCTGAGATTTATCAGCTTTACATTGACCTGCGCTGCTTCGGCAAAGGCTACGAAGAATTTTACAACCGTCTCCAAGAAGAAGGAGTCAACTTTATTAGAGGCCGCGCCGGGGAAGTCACTGATCTGGCCGAGACTACCGAGGAAAAAGGTAAACTCATGGTCCTATGTGAGGATACATTGATCGGCCGTCAGCGCCGGATTCCCGTGGACATGGTGGTTCTGAGCAATGCATTGGAGCCAAGAGCTGATGTCAGCGAAGTAGCCAGGCAATTCTCCATCAGTAGAAGCAAGGACGGCTTCTTCTTAGAGAAGCATCCCAAGCTTGATCCGGTAGCCACTACGACAGACGGTGTTTTTATTGCTGGATGCTGTCAGGGTCCAAAAGATATCCCAGATACAGTAGCTCAGGCCTCAGCAGCAGCAGCACGAGTTTTGGCTACGATAAGCAAGGGCAGCGTCGAGGTTGAGGCAGCCACGTCATTCATTGAAGCCGAGTTTTGCTCTGGATGCAAAACTTGTATCTCGCTCTGCCCCTACAACGCAATTTCCTATGACGAAGAAAAGAAGGTATCCGTTATCAATGAAGCCCTGTGCAAAGGGTGTGGCACCTGTGCTGCGGCATGTCCCAGCGGTGCTATCACTAGCAGGCATTTCACAGCTGAGCAGATTATGGCACAGCTAGAAGGAGTGTTGGTATGAGCTTCGAACCCAAGATAGTGGCATTCCTCTGCAACTGGTGTTCATATGCTGGGGCTGACTTGGCGGGCACATCTCGAAAAAAATACGCCCCGAACGTGCGCCCTATTCGGGTCATGTGCAGTGGCCGTATAGAGCCCAGTTTTATCCTCAAAGCCTTCAGCTTTGGGGCAGACGGTGTTCTAGTCTGCGGCTGACACCCTGGCGAATGTCATTACCTGGAAGGTAATGAGAAGGCAGCCCGCAGGATACCTCTGCTGAAGAAGATGTTAGCTCAGTTCGGCATCGAAGATGAACGAGTGAGGTTAGACTGGATCTCAGCATCAGAAGGCGACCGATTTGCCGAAGTTATTAACGAGATGACAGAGCAACTAAGAAAATTGGGACCATTTTCCCGAAGGAACGGTGGGAGCAATGGCTAAGCTGAAATTGGCTCTTTACTGGGCAGCTAGTTGCGGCGGATGTGAAATTGCTCAACTCCAGATTGGCGACAAGCTCCTCAAACTAGCTGAGGCCGCCGATATCGTTTTCTGGCCGGTAGCTATTGACGCCAAGTATAAAGATGTTGAAGCCATGCCTGACAAAAGCATAGACGTCTGCTTGTTCAACGGAGGCATTAGAAATTCAGAGCAGGAACACCTGGCCAAGATGCTCCGTGAGAAATCCAAAGCCATTATTGCTTATGGGGCTTGTGCTTATGAAGGCGGCATTCCTGGGCTGGCAAATCTATTCAACCGGCAGGCGATTTTTGAGCGAGTCTACTTGGAAACACCGTCGACAGACAACAAGGAAAAGGTCACGCCCCAGATAAGCTACAAAGTCCCCGAGGGCGAGCTTACTCTGCCAGAGTTCTATGACAGGGTCAAAACCCTCGGTCAGACAGTGGCTGTAGATTACATCATCCCAGGTTGCCCCCCTGAAGAGAGAACAACGTGGCTGGCTTTGGAAGCCTTGATTGAAGGTAAATTGCCACCCAAGGGAACTGTGATTAGCCACAACACTAAGGCGGTATGTGATGATTGCCCACGCAAGAGAGACGTAAAAAAGGTCAAGAAGTTCTACCGAACTTTCGAAATTATCCCTGAACCGGAGACCTGTCTGCTGGAGCAAGGCTTACTGTGCGCCGGCATCGCCACTCGCGGTGGCTGCAGTGCTCCATGTCCTCAGGCTAATATGCCATGCACCGGCTGCTACGGACCAGTTGATGGAGTTATTGACCAAGGAGCTCACTTCCTAAGCGCAGTAGCCTCAGTGGTCGACTCTAATAACCCCGGTGAAATCGCGGAAATTGTTGCCAGTATCCATGACCCTGCAGGCACTTTCTATCGCTACAGCCTGCCTGACTCACTATTAAGGGGAGCACGAATACGATGAAGAAAATAACAATAGACCCTATCACCAGGCTAGAAGGTCATGGCAAAATAGATATCTTCCTCAACGATGCTGGCGAAGTGGCGAACTGCTACTTCCAAGTACCAGAGCTAAGGGGCTTTGAGAAATTCGCCGAGGGGCGGCTAGCCGAGGACATGCCCCAGATAACTCAAAGGATATGTGGTGTCTGCCCCGAAGCTCACCACATGGCGGCAACTAAAGCCCTGGACGACCTATTCCATGTTGACCCTCCAAGCCCAGCCAAGAAACTCCGCGAACTCTTTTACAGCTCATTTTATGTTACTGACCATACCACTCACTTTTATATCCTCGCCGGTCCCGATTTCGTGATGGGCCCGGAGGCACCTGTGGCCGAGCGAAACATCCTGGGAGTCATCGCCAAAGTCGGTTTGGAATTAGGCGGAGCAGTAATTAAGACCCGGATGCAGAACCACCGTATTATCCATATGTTAGGTGGCAGAGCCGTGCATCCTGTGTTTGGTTTGCCAGGTGGTGTCAGCAAGGGGCTTAACGAGGAGGAGAGGAAAGAAGTTGAACAAATAGCCAAAGATTCGCTGGAATTTGCCAAGCTATCCCTAAAAGTCTTTGATGACATTGTCCTTAAAAACAAAGAGTATCTGGATATGATTCTCAGCGATGCTTATACGCACCACACTTACTATATGGGTCTAGTTGATGAAAAGAACAGAGTCAACTTCTATGATGGCAAAGTTAGAGTGGTTGACCCCAATGGCAAAGAGTACGTCAAGTATGCGCCCCGCGATTACCTCGAACATATCGCCGAACATGTAGAGCCATGGACTTACGTCAAGATGCCCTACCTCAAGAAGGTCGGCTGGAAGGGGTTTGTCGATGGCAAAGACAGCGGCGTTTTTCGGGCAACGCCTCTATCTCGGCTGAATGCTGCTGACGGCATGGCAACTCCTCTGGCCCAGGCTGAGTACGAGAGATTCTACTCCACACTAGGCGGCAAGCCTGTACATCAGACTTTAGCAACCCACTGGGCACGCCTTATTGAACTTCTTTATGCTGCCGAAAGATTGTTGGAGCTAAGCCAAGACCCTGAAATCACCAGCCCTAGCATCCGCACCATCCCCACAGCCACCCCAGACGAAGGTGTCGGCATTGTGGAAGCCCCACGAGGTACCCTAACTCACCACTACATTACCGATGAGAAGGGTGTCATTAAGAAAGCAAACTTGATTGTGGCTACAGTCAATAATGCCGCGCCTATTAACATGTCCATCAAAAAAGCAGCTATGGCTCTCATAAAGCCGGGTAAAGAAATAACCGAAGGACTGCTCAACCGGATCGAAATGGCCTGGCGCCCCTATGACCCCTGCTGGGGATGTGCCACCCATGCTCTATCTGGACGATCATCAGTACCTATATACCTATATGACAGCAAGGGAAATTTGACTAAGATTTTAAATGCAGACTAATGGGTCTGCCACATGTTAGTAGCGATTAGTGAGAACAATAATTCTAGGGCTGGGAAACCCCTTACTTAGCGATGATGGGGCTGGCTTTCGTGTTGCTGCAGAACTTAAAGACAAGCTTGACGATAAGGAAGTGACAATCATAGAGGCCAACATGTCTGGCTTGAACCTACTAGACTTGTTGGTTGGCTACGATAGGGCCATCATCATCGATGCGATCCAGACAGCCGGGGGAAAGGCTGGGCAAATCTATCGCCTTGATCCCTCTCAACTTTGCACCGCCAACCATGCAATATCATCCCACGATGCCAACTTGGTCAACGCTCTTAGACTTGGTTGCAAGCTAGGCCTAACCATGCCTCAAGAAGTCGTGATCTTTGCCATAGAGGCAGCAGATGTGAGTACATTGAGTGAGGAATGCTCCCCACAAGTCAGACGAGCAATCCCAGTCTGTGCTAAACTGGTCATCCAAGAGCTAACCCCGTAGACAGATTCACCTAAGAGACGAGCATCGGGCAGTCGGGCATAACTGCCTGGTTCCAAACAACTCCCAATGAGCATAAAGCACGGCATTCGATTCGATGCATAGGTGTTTTAGGCAGTAGCAAACAGGTATCACGACGGAAGTCTGACCACGCCATTGAATGATAAGCTATTAGTGAGATTAACAGAAGGGAAATTAATACACCAGAAAGGAGGTGATTGAAATGCAGTGGGAATTCATAGTAGCACTGGTAATAGCAATACCACTCATCCTTTTCCCTGCAGCTTTCGTCTGGTACCTCAACGTCGGCGGCCTATTCACGGCCATGAAGGAAGCCAGAGAGAAGCGCGCCCGTGCCAAGCAATTAGGTAGAACAGTTAAGGCTGAGAAATAGCAACAAACTGTAAATAGAAACGTAAAAGGAGGAAAATAGAATGGAATGGCAAATCATAGTAGCAATGGCGGTGGCAATACCTGTGATCCTCTTCCCTGCAGCTTTTGTCTGGTTTCTCAACATCAGCGGGATTTTGACAGTGTGGAAGGAACGCAGAGCAAGAGAGCTTAGAAGAAAAGGACGCGCGGCCTATCAGAAAGGCAC
>VGOF01000010.1 GCA_016875975.1 Chloroflexota bacterium
CTGTCTCTGTGCCCATATACCAGACATCCACTTTTGCCTTTGAAGATGTGGGCAAGACCAGGGGTTACGATTACTCGCGTACAGCCAATCCCACGCGCAAGGTGCTGGAAGATACCATCGCCCAGCTCGAGGGTGGAAAGGCAGGCTTCGCCTTCGCCACCGGTATGGCTGCTGAAACCACAGTCATCCACCTCTTGAAAGCCGGCGACCACATTGTCTGCGGAGATGATGTCTACGGCGGCACCTACCGACTATTTCAGAACGTAATGCAAAACTTCGGTCTGGACTTCACTTTCGTAAGGATGAACGGCAGAAAGGCTATCGAAAATGCTATAAAGCCCAACACCAGGATGGTCTGGCTGGAGACTCCCTCCAATCCACTGCTGAATATCGTCGATGTCGAGATGGTAGCTGACGTAGCTAAGAGCCGCGGCATACTCACCGCCATAGACAATACCTTCGCCACTCCCTACTTCCTGCGGCCCATCGAATACGGCATCGACCTGATAGTCCATTCCACCACCAAGTACCTGAATGGCCACTGCGATGTGGTCGGCGGTGCCGTGGTCACCACCACCGACGAACTGACAGAGCGCGTTCAATTCTTGCTCAACGCAATGGGCACCTGCGCCTCGCCCTTCGATTGCTGGCTGGTGCTACGCGGCATCCAGACTCTGCCAATACGAATGGAAAGACACCAGGAGAACGCCTTCGCCATAGCCCAATATCTCCAGCTCCATAAAGCAGTGAGCAAAGTATATTATCCAGGGCTGAAATCCCACCCCGGTTACGAAACCGCCAGGAAACAGATGAAGGGATTCGGCGGCATGGTCTCATTCGAAATCAAAGGCGGTGTCAAGGCAGTGAACACTTTCTTGAAGAGGATAAAGATGTTTGAGCTGGCAGAATCGCTGGGCGGAGCCTCCTCATTAGCAGAACATCCAGCCACCATGAGCCATGCCTCCATGCCCCCGGAATACAGAGCTAAGATAGGCATCACTGATAATCTGGTAAGGCTCTCCGTAGGCCTGGAACACGCCGACGACCTCATCGAAGATTTATCCCAGGCCTTGGGCGCTGGCTAAAGGAGCAGAAGATGTCATTTGCCACCGGCTTACGCTGTCGAAAGTGCGGGCAGGAATATCCCCTGCAACCCTTGAAGGTCTGCGATTTCTGCCTCAGCCCCGTGGAGGTTAACTACGACTACAAGGCCATGATACAAGCAGTCAGCCGCCAGAGCATCGCCTCCGGCCCCGCCACCATCTGGCGCTATCGCGACCTGCTCCCCGTAGAGACCAAGGACGAAATAGATTTGGGTACAGGCATGACCCCGCTGGTCAAGGCCGACAACCTGGGATGGAAATTAGGGCTGGAGAGACTCTATATCAAGAACGATTGCCTCACCCCTACCTACTCTTTCAAGGACAGGGCGGTAGCCGTGGCCGTGAACAAGGCAAAAGAGTTCGGCTTTAACACCGTTGCCTGTGCTTCCACTGGCAACCTTGCTGCCAGCGTGGCTGCTCATGCCGCCAAGGCAGGCATGAGGGCATACGTCTTCGTCCCCTCCAATGTAGAACCAGGCAAGCTGGTGGGAGTATCCATCTACAAGCCAAACCTGGTAACCGTTGAAGGCAGCTACGACGACGTCAACCGCCTCTGCGCCGAGGTAGCTCAGAAGTACAATTGGGGCTTCATCAATATCAACCTTCGGCCTTATTACGCCGAGGGCAGCAAAACGCTGGGCTACGAAGTAGCTGAGCAACTGGGATGGCAATCTCCCGACTGCGTGGTAGCGCCCGCAGCCTCCGGCCTGCTGTTCACCCGTATCTGGAAAGGACTGCAGGAGCTATCCATGCTTAAGCTAATTGAGCCGGTCAACACACATATGTATCTCACGCAGGCCACCGGCAGCTCCCCTATCGTGAAAGCCTATGAAGCCGGCAGCCTCCATATCCATCCGGTGACGCCAAATACCATTGTCACCTCCATAGCCATAGGAAACCCCGCCGATGGCTATTACGCACTGATGGTAGCACGACAATCAGGGGGCGGAGCACAAGACGTCAACGACGAAGAAGCCATCGAAGGTATGAAGCTGCTGGCTGAAACTGAAGGCATCTTTGCCGAAGCTGCCGGCGGCGTGGTCATTGCAGGCCTGAGAAAGCTGGTACAGTCCGGGAAAATCCACAAGGACCAGCTCACCGTCGCCTTCATCACCGGTGCCGGACCCAGGACGCAGGAAATCGTCTCGGACGTGGTACAGCCCGTCAAAGTCGAACCTAACCTGAAATCGTTCAGCGAAGTGGCCGGCGTAGGCGTTTGAAATGATTGCCGATTTGCATTAACCTAACTATGACAAAACCAGGAGGACCCCATGGCTAAGAAACAAGTGATGTTCACTTTCCCCCACAACCTGATAAAGGAACCAATCATATATCTCCTTTCCCACAAGTTCGAGGTGGTCACCAACATTCGCCGTGCCGATGTCACGGAGAACAGGGGCTGGGTAGTCCTGGAACTGGAAGGTAAAGACAAGGAAATCGATGCCGGCATCGCCTGGGTCATAGAAAAAGGAGTCAGAGTAGACCCCATCGAGGGTGACATCATCGAGGGCTAAGATATGAAGAGAATATACCTCGACTATGCGGCTACCACGCCAGTTCATCCTGAAGTAGTAAAAGCTATGCTCCCCTACTTCAGCGACACCTTCGGCAATCCCTCAAGCATCTACCACCTGGGACAGGAGGCGCGGGACGCCATCGAGAAGTCACGGAACTCAGTTGCCACACTTATCGGCGCCCGCAGTGACGAAATCGTGTTCACCGGCAGCGGTACCGAGGCAGACAACTACGCTCTCAAAGGCATAGCTTTCGCCAACTGCGACAAAGGGAATCATATTATCACCAGCACCATCGAGCACCATGCCGTGCTGGAAACCTGTACTTTCCTGGAAAAACAGGGCTTCTCAGTGACCTACCTGCAAGTGGACAAATATGGCCTGGTTGACCCCGACGATGTCAAAAAGGCCATCACAAGCAAAACCATCATCATCTCCATCATGCACGCCAACAATGAAATCGGTACCATAGAACCGATTGCCGAGATTGGCAAAATAGCCAGAGAAGCCGGCGTCTATTTACATACCGACGCCGTTCAGACCACAGGGCATATCCCCACCAATGTTGACGAGCTGAAAGTTGACCTGCTTTCCATATCTGCCCACAAGCTCTACGGCCCCAAGGGAACTGGATGTCTGTATATCAGGAAAGGCACCAAAATAAACTCGTTCATGCACGGCGGACACCAGGAAAATGGCAGGCGGGCCAGCACCGAAAATGTGCCGGGCATCGTGGGCCTGGGCAAAGCAACGGAAATCGCCCACCAGCAACGGGACACAGAAGCCGTCAGGATAACCGCCTTGCGCAACCGTCTCCTGGATGGCATCTTGAACAAAATCGAGGACACGCGCCTCAATGGCCACCCGGTGCTGAGGCTGCCTAACAACATCAATATCCTGGTCAATTACGTGGAAGGCGAAGCCATGCTGCTGCTACTGGACCAGAAAGGCATCTGTGTTTCCACCGGCTCCGCCTGTAGCTCCTCAGACCTCGGCCCGTCTCATGTGCTCATGGCGCTGGGGCTTTCTCCCTATGAAGCTCACGGCTCACTCAGATTCACACTGGGCAAGTGGACCACAGACGAAGACATAGACTACGTTCTGGAAGTCTTCCCTCCTATCGTCGCTCGCCTCAGGGCCATGTCACCGCTCGCCAGGGGCCGCAAATAATCTACAGCCAGGAGCTAACCCATGAACGAAATGCCAGCCATAGGTAAGATATCACCACAGGTTTTTGAACAACTTATTCTGCCCCGGCTGGGAGCCAGGAGCGACAAAATCCTGGTTGGACCTCAGAACGGCGTGGACGTTGGCATAGTAGAAATCGGCGATAAGGCGGTCTCCCTCACCTGCGACCCCGTCTTCATCGTGCCTGAATACGGCTGGGAGAGGTCGGCGTGGTTCGCCATCCACATCATCGCCTCAGATTCTGTCACCAGCGGGCTGAAACCTCAATACCTGGCCATAGACCTCAACCTGCCCATGGAGATGACTGCGGAGCAACTGGAAACCGTGTGGGACACCATGCACCGTGAGTGCAACAAGCTGGACATCTCTGTCATCACAGGTCATACAGGCAGGTATGAGAACTGCCACTACCCCATGGTCGGCGGCGCTACTATGGTCGGGATCGGCAACAAGAACGAATACGTCTCACCCGGATTTGCCAGGGCTGGAGACCAGATAATCATCACCAAGGGGCCAGCCATCGAGGCCACGGGCATCTTTGCCACCATGTTCCCCCAGCTCATCGAGAGGGAATTTGGCCCGGACTTCAGCAACCGAGCACAGCGAGTTTTCTACCAGATGTCAGTGGTAGAGGATGCTATGACTGCAGTCAGTGTAGGCGTCAGGGAAAAAGGTGTCGTAGCCATGCATGACGCCACCGAATGCGGTATCTGGGGCGGACTGTACGAGATAGCCCAGGCTGCTAACCTGGGAGTAAGAGCGCACAAGGAAAGCATCGTCGTGGAGGACTGTGTGCCCGAGCTCTGCCATTACTTCGACATCGACCCCTATTCCTCCATCAGCGAGGGCACCCTCATTATAGCCTGCAGAGAACATAAGGCGGCAGACATCCTGAAAGCGCTTTCAAGTAAGGACATCAAAGCTTCGGTTGTCGGCGAATTCACCCGACCCAAGCTGGGCATGGTACTCATCAGCGAAGGCAAGGAGAGAAAGCTGGAGCACCCCATCGTTGACCCGTTCTGGAGGGCCTTTTACAACGCCCTCGAGAAGCAAACAGAGGAGGCGAAAACAAGTTAGAAGTCAAAGGCCAAAAGGCAAACGCTAAAGGGCAAAGCCCCCCACAATTACACACTAAAAGCATTAAATAAAAAGGGGATAATCTGTGAACAAGACAGTTTGGTACTCAGGCATAGTAGTAATAGTCCTGGCAGTCATCTCACTGGTCATGGGATTAGCTTTCATCGGCCAGGGTTTATCCAAGCAAACCTACATCATCAATGCCATGAAAGAGGAAAAGGTACCCCTGGCAGCGCTGGGCGTCAAGGGGGTTGACCCCACCGAGATCATCGACACGGCAAAAGAAGCAGAGATAGCAGGCAATACCGTCCGCGAACACCGCCACGGTATAGCTGCAAGCTACAAGGAGTTGCTGGGCACTGGTAAATTCGACCCCGCCAACCCCAAGCACCTCACCTACTCGCAGGCAATCAACCTGGAGAACTACCTGTTTTTGGGTGTGGCTGGCCTGGGATTAGTCACCGTAGTCCTGGCCAGCGGCGGCTTCATGATAATTACCGCCCTGGCACTTGGCGCCATCGGCTTCGCCCTACTCAAAATAGCCAAGATATAACCAGCCCACTATCACTAGAGAAAGAAGGCCACATACAGATATACTGCTTGCCGGCAGAGCTACGGTCTTTCCTTGCCTGCCAGCAAGCAGTATATCTCCACCCCTCACTTCCCTGACTTCTGCAGCACCCGCAATATGCCAAGCAGCACCAGCAAGCCGGCGATTAACGCTGTGGTAACCCTGCTCCCACCCGTTTACCAATCCTTACAGACATTGCAGTCAAAGGGATTGAGGAAGTGCAAGGGAGTATGCGTTGACAGCCTGGGTGTTTCGGACTAACATACGCAGTAAAACTACCACGAAAACACACTAACAAGTGGAGGTGGCTGCTATGACAGCAAAGGTGTCCATTAATGAAGCAAAAAAACGTGCCACAGAGCTGATGCATAAAGGCTACCACTGAGGGCCTGCTGTCCTGCAAGTTATGTGGGAAGCATTCGAAATGGGCGACGAAGACATGCTCTGGTCTTGCATCGCCTTCACCGGCGGCATTGCCGGACATCAGCAGGCACCCTGCGGTGCCGTATCTGCTGGCACAGTATGCGCTGGATTGCTCCACCGCTGCTCTCCAGAGGACAAGCAGGCCGCCAAGCAAGGACGGCTTGACGCACGGTCAGTTGCCGGCAGCATGGTCAAGGACTTCAAAGAGAAGTTCGGCAGCATAATATGCCGTGACCTTATCCCCTATGATTTCTCCAAGCCAGAGGGCTACCGCCAGTTCCAGGAATCCGGCATCTGGAAGGAGAAATGCGACAAGTACGTCCAATTCGTCATCGAGAAGCTATACGAAGCTGACTCAAAGCGAAGCCTTCCTCAAAATCCGCAGAAGGTGGTGATATACACCAAGCCCGGCTGTCCCTATTGCGCCGCCGCTAAGAAAGACATGGAAGAGCGTGGAGTCAAGTATGAGGAACGAAGCGCACAGGATGGTGCGGCAGTAATAGCGGAAATAAAGCGCCTGTCTGGAGGTAGCGGCATCGTCCCCGTCATCGTCACCGGCGAAGAGGTCAAGGTGGGCTTCGGCGGCGGCTGAACTGTGTGAAGCGGTGGCAGGTTGCCACTGACCATCCAAATTGTCATTGCAAGACGAGATAGAAGGAGCCCCACGATGAAAAGAACGACGCCCCCAATTGCCCTGCTAGCCCTGCTAGCCGTAGTTAGCCTCGTCGTTCCAGCACGTCCTGTCAACGCACTGGAAGCTGATTGGAACGGTGAATGGAGTACCAGTTGGACGATTATGGAATATGGTGCATTCAATACCTACCAGTTCGACATGACCTTCGTCCAATCGGGAAGCACAGTAAGCGGGACTTCCAATTATTACGGATGGAGTCTGAGCGGCACCGTATCAGGCAATACGCTGACCGGCACCTGGTCAGCTCCTTCCAAACCGCCAATCATGGGACAGGCATCTCCGCACATCGCTGGCCAATTTCAGTTCACCCTGGATTCATCGGCAATGACTTTCCGGGGCATTTTCAAAGGCGAATATCACTATACCTGGGATGACCGCTTCGTGGTTACCGGAACAAGGAAAGGAACCGGGCCACCGCCATATGTCCCACCTACGCCCACACCACCCTACGTCCCTCCCACACCACCTTACGTTCCGCCAACTCCAACACCACCATACATTCCACCTACTCCTACGCCTACGCCCATACCTACTCCAACCCCTACTCCAACCCCTACCCCTACGCCCACCCCACCTCCCACGCCGAGCACCGGTTGCCAGTTCACCGGAAAATGGGATACCGAATGGGGCGAAATGACTCTTACCCAGGTAGGCAACAGCCTCACCGGCAGCTACGACTACCACGGTGGCAAAATCGAAGGAACGGTTGACGGCACTACCGCCACCGGCACCTGGAGTGAAGCGCCTTCGTACAAGCCTCCGCTGGATGCCGGCGATTTTACCTTCACCCTGTCTGCTGACTGCAAGTCGCTCAGCGGGAAGTGGCGCTATGGCACCTGCGACTGGGATGGCGATATCACTGGAACGAGAGATGTACAACCGGTGCCCCCACCCCCACCGTTAACAGCCACCAATTGGGGTGGCACCTGGAACACAAACTGGGGCACCATGACACTGACACAGAGCGGTAACCAGGTAACCGGCACATACACGCATGACAACGGGAAATTTACTGGCACTGTATCTGGCAACACGCTGATTGGCTGGTGGTCTGAAGCGCCTTCTTATAGTGAGCCTAAAGACGCTGGTGCCACGGAACTGACACTTTCAGCCGATGGCCAATCATTCAGTGGACGCTGGAAATACGGCAACACTGGCAGTTGGTACGAAAAGGGCTGGAGCGGGAAACGAATTAGCCAACAGCCACAACCGCAACCAAAGCCGCAGCCTACCATCTCCCTCGACTGGAACGCGGACTGGACTACCGATTGGGGCGTGATGAAACTCACTCAGAGTGGCAACCAGGTAACAGGTAGCTACGAATTCAATGATGGAAAAATCGAGGGCACAGTTGAAGGAAATGTGCTAGCTGGCACCTGGTCAAAATCACCTTCCTATACCGCACCCAAAGATGCCGGTACCTTCCAATTTACCCTATCAGCCGACGCCAGGTCTTTCACCGGTGATTGGAGATACGGTGATTGTGATTGGGATGGCGACTGGGATGGCGACATAGTTGAGCCGGATGTCACACCTCAGCCTGCACCTGGAACAAACCAGCCTCCCATCGCATCTTTCTACACCATACCCCCCCTCCCCACCACCAGCGACACCATCATCGCTATAAGCACATCTTCCGACCCCGATGGCGACAAACTGACATACTCATGGTACATAGATGGAGTCACCGCAGCCCAATTCAACAACCTGCCCTACTGCATCTGGTCGAACCCCTCTCTAGGAATGCACACCATCCGCCTGGTGGTAAACGATGGCAAGAGAGCAGAAGTGGCATTCCAATCGCAGGTTACCGTAAGCCAGTCACCTCAGCCACAGCCGACGCCAGGTCCCACACCAGGCACAAACCGCCCCCCTGGCGCTTCTTTCTACACCACGCCCCCCTCACCCACAACCATCGACACCATCATGGCCATCAGCACCTCTACCGACCCGGATAATGACCCTCTAACTTACACCTGGACACGGGACGGGATTATGGCCAACGAATGCAATAATCTGTCTTACTGCGCCTGGGCAAATCCGCCAGTCGGAATCCACACCATCGGCCTCATGGTAAGCGATGGCAAGGGCGGCACGACTCCCTTCCAAGCGCAGATAACCGTAAGCCAGGCGCCACAACCTGCCCCGGGGCCGACGCCCGGGCCAACGCCAGGCCCAACCCCCGGTGTTAACAATCCACCCAAGGCAGCGTTCGTAATCCAGCCACCACAGCCCGAAGCAGGTGATGACATAAAGGTCATCAGCCAATCAACCGACCCTGACGGCGACGAACTCGGTCACGCATGGTACCTTGATGGACAACTCCTAAGCGAATACACAGATTCAACAAGCTGGAAATGGAAGAAGCCTCAGGTGGGTGGACACGTCATGCGCCTTGAGGTGAATGACGGCAAGGGAGGAAAAGACACTGCATCAAAGAAAATCAAAATTATCGGGGAAGCCAAGCCTGATGGACAGGACGGCTCAGGAATAGTGATAACACTGCCCAAGTGCTTCATCGCCACCGCAGCCTACGGCAGCCCAACAGCGCAGGAACTGGATACCTTGCGGGCATTCCGCGACCAGGTGCTATTGCACAGCAAGGCTGGCACTGTCTTTGTCGAATTCTACTATCAGACCAGCCCGCCAATTGCTGCCTTCATCGCCTCACATGAAACGGTCAGGACGCTAGTAAGAGAAGTAGTATTGAACCCCATTGTCTTTGTGGTCAAGCAAACACAAACCTTCTGGAATAAAGATACCGGGAAGTAGCTGAAAAAGGCTTGACGGATTAGGACACAGTGGCTACTATGCACAAGGCATGATGCTACGTGCTGATTTTATGAACCATAGGAGGTTTGTGTAATGACTAGGACTATTCTCAGGTTATGCTTGACTCTGCTGCTGGTTACCGTCTTGCTCCTCCCAGTTACCGGATGTATTAAAATTGTAAAGCCGGATGGGAAACAGGCCACAGGTGGCCAGGCTGACAACACAGCACCAACACCACTGCCTGAAAAGCCGCCAGGTGGCCAGGCTAAAGCCACACCTACTCCTACTCCCACACCTACTCCCACTCCTACGCCTACTCCCACGCCAACCCCAACGCCAACCCCTACCCCCCAACCAGGGCCTGTTGCCAACTGGACGGGTACCTGGCAGTGCGCTACCTGGGGAAAGTTGTACCTTACACAGACAGGCAACAACGTGACAGGATGGTACGACTGGGACAACGGTAAAATCACTGCCTCTGCCACAGGGGCTACTTTGGTGGGCACATGGTCGGAAGCACCAACATTTAATCCGCCAGACGACTCTGGCGATTTGCAATTCAACCTGTCTGCAAATGGCAATTCTTTCAGCGGCCAATGGCGCTACGGTACCTCAGGTGATTGGGACGGCGCCTGGAATTGCACCAGGGTAAGTTCAGCCCAACCACCCAACCCTACCTCACAACCCAGCCAACCCACACAGCCTACCCAGCCAACGCCGCTGGCTAACTGGACGGGTACCTGGCAATGTGGCAGCTACAAGATGTACCTATCCCAGACAGGCAATCAGGTGACCGGTTGGTATGACTATAACAACCGGGATATCCAGGGCTATGCCACTGGAAATACACTCGCCGGTACCTGGTCTGAGTCTCAAGCAAATTCAGGCGATTTCCAGTTAACCATGTCGTCAGATGGAAAGTCCTTTACGGGCTACTACCGCACGGGTTCTTCAGGAGCATGGACTGGTAGCTGGTCTTGCACCAGAACAAGCACTGCCCAACCACCCAGTAAGCCCACACCACAAAGTCAGCAACAACCAGCGCCGCCGGTCAACTGGACCGGTACCTGGGAATGTGGAGAGACCAAACTGTACCTAACCCAGACAGGCAACCAGGTATCAGCATGGTTCAGTCTTACCGATGCTCAGATACAGGCTCATGCCACCGGGAATACGCTAGCTGGGACATGGAGTTCGCCTTTATCAAAACCGACGGAAATACAATTCACGATGTTGGCAGATGGCAACACCTGCGAGGGTCGCCTACTTATGGTTGCATCTGGTGAATGGATACGGAGATGGACATGTAGCAGAACAAGTACTGCCCAACCACCAAGTAGTCAACCCCAACCAGCACCGGTGGCTAACTGGGGTGGTTCCTGGCTCTGCGGCTCCTGGGGGAGGTTAAATCTCTCCCAGTCCGGCAACACTGTAACCGGGACTTATACCTACCAGGGAGGCAAGTTTGAGGGCTACGCGCAAGAAAATACCCTGGTGGGCAAATGGTCTGAGCAGCCGACATACCTGCCACCCGACGATGCCGGAGATGTGCGATTCGAAATGTCGGCAGACGGCAATTCCTTCACCGGTAACTGGTGTTACGGCTCCAAATTCACCTGGGACGGTACCTGGAATGGCACCAGGGACCAGTAGCTAGCTTTGTTCCTGCGACTGGCAGATGGGGCAGCAGGCTCTTGTGCCATAACGCGCCGGCTGAGGGCATGGCAATTCCATAGCCCTAACTGTCATTGCAAGTGGCTGTCCGAAAATTAAATTGTCATCGCGAGGAGTCCTTCAGCGGAAGGACGACGTGGCGATCTCTGCCGAGGCAGGTATTATCGCCATGAGGAGATTGCCACGGCACTTCGTGCCTCGCAACGACAAAAGTCTCGCATTGTTATTTTCAGACATCCTCGTGGCAATCTCATAGTTGAAGGACATCTTTCAATCGGGATAGCAAATACAGAATGAAACATTCACTGAGCGAAGCTGATTTGCTGAGGCTGGCTGACCTCAACCGCGTCGAGTTCTGGTGCGATAGCTCGGACTGGATTCCTAATTCGGAGGTCTTCAAAGCGCAAGATACTGTGCTAATCAACTCAGCCCTGGACTTCCCCGGCTGCAATTTCGCATTCAACCTGGCAGTCGGGTCACACGAAAGCCCCGAGGATTTCCTGAGTCGAGTAAAGAGCTTCTTCTCCCAGCGCAAGCGAGCATTTTCACTTCAGCTTCGAGGCCGCCATGACCAGGCCATCATCCAACACTGTAGGGACAATAAGGTGTTCCTGGTCGGAGAGTCGCCGGGAATGGTGCTCGATGAGCCTATAAAGGGAGGGACAACACCAGCAGGGGCTAAGCTGGTTTGGGTGCAAAATGAGAAGGAGTTGCAGGGCTTCAAGGAGGTGGTCACAGAGGCTTATCAGGACCTGGCTTTTCCCAAAGAGGTCAGCGAAAGCTACTTCTCTCATGCCCGGAGGGTGCTCGGCCCACACCTGGTCATGGCGGTAGTATTTTTTCAAGGAGAACCGTCCTCCACTGCCCTGGCTATGCTCTCCCACGGCATCGCCGGCATTTACTGGGTAGGCACCGTGAACAAGGCACGGGGCAAGGGATTGGCAGAATACTGCACTCGCCAGGTGGGTAACGCTGCCTTTGAGCTTGGTGCACGGAAAGTTGTGCTTCAAGCCAGCCAGTTCGGCGAGCCTATTTATCGCAAGATGGGTTACCGTGAGTTCACCAGATATCCCTGGTTCATCTGCTCCAGCAAACAGACGCAAGCGCGCTAAAAAGTCAATTAGTGATAATACTGCTCAACTTATCACAACTGAGACAGGGAAGATGGTGGATTGCCCCTTAACTGGCGGCACAGGAGGACGCCCAAACGATGCATGTGCCGCCGGACTTCCTCCTCTTTGCGGCCGGGATATCTCCGAAAGCTGATAAGTATGCCATTGAGACCGGCAAAAAAGGCATGAGCCAATAGGCGCGTGTTGCCACCTGCGCCTCCCTTCTTAAAAGCCCTTTCGAATATGTCCATCATGGCACGTTCCGTCCTGTTCAGTTTCTCCAGCGACTCAGGATTCAGTTCCGCGTAAAGCATGAAATGTGCCATCATCCTGAAATACGCGTCCTGCTCGATGAAATAATCTAGATAACTCAGTGCAATGCTCTCCATCACCTCGTCAGGCATTGCCTCACTGATGGTCTTTTCAAACATCTCGTGCATGTCGCCGACACGGCGCAGATAAGTCTCCACGAATAGCGTCTCCTGGTCAGGGAAATACGTGTAAATCGAGGCTGCCGAAATGCCCGCCTCCCTTGCAATGCGTCGCATGTTCACCTCGGTAAAAGGTGTCGAGGCAAACACCCTCTCCGCCGCATCAAGAATGATGCACCGTCGACGTTCCCGTTCTTCCTTCTTTAGCCTGGCAAAAGCGTTCTTGCTTTTCATTCCTGCTTCACCATGATCCCCAGAAACCTGCCGCCAAATACCACTGTCCCTTGACTACAGTGAACAGCGTATTATATACTGAACATTGTTCACAACAGTATATCACATCCAGCAGCAAAACGCTGAGGTGAGGAGGTAAACCGATGCAGACGACGGTTGATGCAATTAAGAGCAAGCTGGTCATCAAGGCAGTACGCAACGTAAGAAGAGGCTATGAGAAAGAGGAGGCCTCAAGAGGCATGTATCGACCCGGCATTAAGCTTGACCTGCAAAGGTCGAGGTACCTGACCGAGTCCTATAAGCAAACCGATGGCCTGCCGATGGTCATGCGGAGAGCACTCGCCTTTGAAAACATCCTCAAAAAGATGGATATCTATATACAGGACTGGGAGCGCCTAGTTGGCAACGCAGTTTCCTTCCCCCAGGGGCTTTACTTCGGCATAGATATGAACTGGCGCTCGGTAAAACGCCTCACCAGCGACCAGGAGGGGCAAGAGCTACTTGACGATGCCGGCAGAGCCGAACTGGCGGAGCTAATTGAATACTGGAAAGGGAAGTCCATGAGCGACCGCCAGCAAGAGGCTTTCACCGGCGATATCCTGAAATATTGGAAGTTCGAAGGAACATTCATGTGGAGCCACTGGTCGGAGCTGGGAATACCAAACTATGAGAAGATCTTCCGCATTGGCCTCAAGGGCATCATCGCTGAAGCCGAAAGTCGACTTGAGGAGATAGACCGGGAGATACCGCTGGACTACATCGAGCAGAAGGAGTTCCTGAAATCTGCCATCGTAGCCCTCAAGGCCATAATCATGTATGCCAACCGCTACGCAGAATTCGCGCAAAAGCTGGCTGAAAAATCCACTGACCCTGATGATAGGAAACGGTTAGAGCAGATAGCCCAGACCTGCAGGCACGTCCCGGAAAACCCGCCCAGGACGCTCCTCGAAGCGATTCAATCGTTCTACTTCATCCATGTGGGGCGCTACATCGAGTACTCCACGCTAGGCATAGGTGTTCGTTTTGACAAAATCTTCGGCCCCTACTACGAAAGAAACCTAAAGGAAGGGCGTATCACGCGTGACGAGGCGCTGGAGCTTTTACAGCTCCTCTGGGTCAAATTCCACGAGTTGGGACTCATCTATTCGCCGATGCTTTCCGGCATCTATGGCGGTGTGGAGTCACTCCAGGCCGTTACTATCGGGGGAGTAGACGAGAAAGGCAACGACGTCACCAATGAAATGAGCTACCTGGTACTGGACGCTGCGCATAACATGCGAACGCTGGAGCCGAGCATCGTCTTGCGTTACCATGACGGCACACCTGGCAAGCTCCTGACCAGGGCAACCGAGGTCATCCATTCCGGCGTGGGTTACCCTTCATTCTTCAATGACCGCACGCTCATCCCCACCCTGCAAAAATGGAATGTCCCACTAGAAGATGCGCGTGATTACGCCGTCACCGGTTGTGTGTACCTGGAGCTTCCCGGCAAAAATATAGCAAGAAGGCCATTAGGAGGTCTTGTCTTGCCCAAATGCCTCTGGTGGGCTTTACACCGGGGGGTACATCCCGTAACCAACATACCCTGGGGGGCACCGACACCAGACCCGGCAACATTCAAATCTCACCAAGACCTCATCGATGCCTACCTTGAACAGGTGCGCTTCTTTTTTGGAAGGCACGTCAAGATAGAGAACACCTGCCGCTCGCTTTACGCTGAATACCTCCCCAGGCCATATTATTCGGCACTACTTGACGGCTGCATCGAAAAAGGAATGGATTCCCGCAGATGGGCCTATCCTTCAATGGTCCATGACTTCGTGGTTATCATCGGCACCACTAACGTGGTCGATTCCGTCATAGCCATAAAGAAGGTGGTCTTTGAGGACCGCGCAATCAGCCTCCCAGAGCTTATACAGGTAATGGACAAAAACTGGGAGGGACACGAGGACATGCGGCAGATGATGCTCAGGGCACCCAAGTACGGAAATGACGACGACTACGCTGATTCCATCGCAACCGAAATACATCACCGCACCGTAGCCGTCATGGCTGAATTCACAGACCGCTTCGGGAACCCGATGAGAGGCGATGGCAGCGGTTTGTCCGCAACCTACAGCGCAGCCCTGTACACGCCAGCTACGCCCGACGGCAGAAGAGAAGCCGAACCCTTTGCCGATGCCACTCTCTCGCCAGTGCAGGGACGCGATTTCCGAGGCCCGACAGCAGTGCTCTGCTCAGCAGCCAAAATAGACACCACGAAGACATACAATCACCTCCTCAACCAGAAATTCTCGCCTTCGATGCTCGAAGGTGATATGAAAGAAACATTTGTCAACTACCTGAGGACATGGGGCGACCTGGACATTAGCCACATCCAGTTCAACGTGGTAGACAAAGCCACATTGCTCGATGCCCAGAAGCATCCGGATAAGCACCCAGACCTCATCGTCCGCGTAGCTGGTTATAGCGCCTACTTTGTGGATTTGAGCAAGGGCCTGCAGGACTCCATAATCGCCCGCACAGAGCAGCATTTCTAATTTATGAAAGACAGCGGGATAATCTTCGATATCCAGCGGTTCAGCGTGCACGACGGACCGGGTATCAGGACCACGGTGTTCTTCAAGGGGTGCCCGCTACGCTGCGCCTGGTGTGCCAACCCCGAATCACAGGCAATAGAGCCGCAGCTTATTGCGCGCGATGTAAAATGCCAACGTTGTGGCAAATGCAAAGAGGTATGTCCGCGCGATGCCATAACGCAGGGCAGCGACGGAGTCAGGATAATACACTGGGAGCGCTGTGACCAGTGCCTGGCCTGTGTGGACGCCTGCATCTACGGGGCGCTGAACATCGCCGGAAAACGCATAACCGTAGCTGAAGTGGCTGCGGAAGCAGGAAGAGACAGGCCGTTCTACAAGAACTCAGGCGGAGGTGTGACGCTGTCCGGCGGCGAACCCGTCAGCCAGCCGGGATTCTGCCTCAACCTGGCTCGCACGTTAAAAGACAAAGGCTTGCACGTAGCACTGGATACTTCGGGATACGCTGGCACAAACGACGTCACCTCCATATTGCCCTACGTAGACCTGGTGCTATTCGATATCAAGCACCTGGACACTCAGCAGCACAAAAAATATACAGGCGTGGACAACGCTTTGATACTGGAGAATCTCAATGCAGTTGCCGGCAGAACCAAAATCTGGCTGCGGGTGCCTCTGATTGCAGGGATAAACGACTCCCGAGAACATATCAGGGAAGTAGCGGAACTGGCAAAAAAGGTGAGGGCTGACAAGGTCTCTCTACTGCCCTACCACGAGGGCGGCAAATCCAAGAGCCATCAAGTTGGCAAGCGGTATGCCTTGCGTGGCCAGCGAACTCCCGATAAAGCCCGTGTTGAAGAACTCAAAGCGGCCATCATCAAGAGTGGCGTGGACGCCTCAATCGGCCACT
>VGOF01000011.1 GCA_016875975.1 Chloroflexota bacterium
ATCCGCCTATTTCGGAACGGGTACGCATTTTGCGTGCTATGGCGGGCGGTTCTTTTGCTGATTACAATAGGGCTTATGCAGAGGTTCGTGGGTCTCGTAGTGGACTCATGTCGGCGGCTACGGTAGCCACCGTGGTTGGTGCTGTCCCGCTACGGTCGTCTAAGCCTGAGAAGGTTGCGATGGAGCCGGACGAAGTGCATAGGGCGCGCGAGACCTCGAGTGTGATGTGGAACTTGCACGATTACAAGACCATAGCCTGCGACTGTGGTACTGTCCTGCGCATTCCGCCTCACTTCAAATCTCCCACGGTTAAGTGTCCTCACTGTGGCAGGGTGCACTCGGTTTAGGATCGAGAACAAGAGAGATTGCGGGGAGAAAAAGCTAGGTTGCGAGGTTAGATTCATGCTTAAGCCACACGAGCTATTCTATTTTTCCTCGGTGCTTTGCATAATTGTGGCATAGAATCGTAATCACTGTGCAGTAACAGGGTAGCAGTCGCTTGCTGATAGCCGCTTGTCGGAGTGTTTTAAGGTGTAATGCGGGCTTGCTTTTCCAAACTGGGGTCTAGGAATAGATGAACAATACTAGTGGCAGTCGACAAAGTTCAAGCCTTCCGATAAATAGGCAACATGATAATCAATCGGGGAAGTTTTGGCGTGGTGCTGGGTTTGGGCGCGATGGTGGGCGTGGTTGTCCTCGGCCTGTTTGTTATGGTTTTCAGGAGGATGGAGCACAGTGTCAGAAGGACGATGGTGGGGAGATTGCCTCGCCCTTGCTGCGCTCAGTCTCGCAATGACTGGGGCAGGGAGTCAGGATGATGTGACCAGGAAGATCGCCACGTCATCCCGATACAATCGGGATTCCTCGCGATGACAGAGGGAAAATGCCTCTACTCTATCTTGATTTGCAAGGCTGGCGGGTTGAAACCCGCCCTACCAGATGGGCGGTTTCCGGGTGATGGGATGGAGGTTTGAGGAAGAACCTGAGCGGGCTATGAAACTGCAACCAGTTGGGAGAGGTGATGGATGGAGTCTGGCAGGGAATTGTTATGAATTGATATCTCGATTGCCTGATGGGGGCAGGTGGAGACGCAGCGGCCGCAGCCGCGGCAGGCATCGCTTTTGACAGCATGGCCATCTACCACGCTGATGGCGTTGACGAAGCAAATGCCTTCGGTGCAGGTGCCACAGCCGGTGCAGCGGTCGGTGACGGCCACGGTGACGCCTGGCATCTTGCCAATCTTGACACCGATTTGCGGTGCGATATGAGGTAAAGCTCGCCAGAGGCAACAGCAAGGACAGCAGTTGCAGATGGTGAGCAGTTTGTCGCCGGGGCCGACACCAAGCCAGACCGTGTCTATCTTGTTGCGACCGATTAAATGAACCAATCCTGCGTCGCGGCAGCGTTTTGCATGCTCCAGCGCCTCTTCTCTGGTGACGCGGCGACCAAGCTCAGGATTGATGCCTTCGGCTGCTTCTCCGAGGAAGAGACAACCCAGGTTTATTGAGTAATCCTTGCACCTGGAAGCATCGCGGCAGATGCACTTGTTCATAATCCAGTGGTGGCTGGCTTTCTCGATGAAGTGCTCCACTACCTGTGATGGCAGTACCATCTCCTCCGGACGGTCAATTCGCTGGTTAAGCTGGATTACCTGGTCTTTGGGGAGGTACATCATGTCGTCGCCGTCGAATAGCCAGCGGTCGAGGGATTTGCCGATGAGAGGCAGCTTGGTCAGCTCGGCGATGAGGAAGCGGCCGGGGAAGCCGATTTTCAGGAGTTCAACGAACCATAAGGGCCGTGACATATTTCCTCACAATAGGTTTCTTGCTTTCATGCTGAGGTGGGTGTGGTCGCAGACCACGATGTGGTCCAGGACTTCGATACCCACCAGCTCTCCAGCCTCCTTGAGTCGTTTGGTGAGCTGGATATCGTCGTTAGAAGGTGTGGGGTCGCCGGAGGGATGGTTATGGACGAAGATGACCGAAGCTGCGGAATTGGTGATGGCCTGTTTGAACACCTCGCGGGGGTGGACGATGCTGGAATCGAGGCTGCCTTTGGATACCTCTTCTGATTCCAGGAGGTGATTGCGAGTGTCCAGCGACAATACGTAGAAGTGCTCCTTCTTTTTGCCTCTCAACTGATTCTTGATTGCCTTGACTACATCCTCTGGAGACTTAACCGTCATCCTGGGCCTTATGTCTTCGTGCTCCTCTAGCCGTTTGCTTAATTCTAATGCTGCCTTGATTTGGGCAGCCTTGGCTAAACCGATGCCCTTGACTTTGGTCAGCTCTTCCACCGAGGCGGCGGCGAGGTTCTTGAGGTTGCCGAATTGGCTAAGCAGATTCTGGGCGGTGACCATCACCGATTTGCCCTTGGTGCCTCGTCCCAGTATCAGGGCTAATAGCTCCTGCTGAGATAAGGCTGTCACTCCATGTTTCAGCAGCCTCTCCCGAGGCCGCTCGGACAGGGGCAAGTCATGAACGGTGAAGGACTTTGTCATGTCAAGAAGCTCCCGATAGGGCGACTGACATAATGATGACATCGTAGGCTGGCTCGACCTGTGCTTTTCCGGGAGCGGGCAAGGATTGAAGCCACAGTTTCTCCAGGCCATCTTGGTTGAAGTCGTAAACCTGCATCAGGGCTTCATCGCAAGTAGCGCCTTCTTTGAATATCATGAGCAGTTTGAATATCTTATCCTTGCCGTAGTTCGTGATGAGGAAATCAACCAGGCTCTGGCTCTGGGCGTAAGAGATGTAGGCTTGCTCAGGGATGGCTGAAAAGGGACTGGAAAGGCTACGCACCGAGATGAGCCTGTTCTTCTCGATTGCCTTTTTAAGCCATTCTTCCAGGTAGGGGTCGATTTCCCCTTCGGCATGGAGGGCTAAGCCTTCGTCCAGCCAGGTGGGCAGGATGTTGCCGTAGGGGCTGAAGGTTATCTGGTGGATTACGGAATGTCCCAGCTCGTGAGCCAAGGCTTTGATGCCCCAGCCCAGGTTGTCAGGTGAAACTCCGATGGCGATAGTGCCGTACTTGGTGTAGGCAGTGCCGCCGGTCCATTCACGCGGGAAAACCATAGCCCCTTGCAGGTCTTTACTGTTGGCATATATGTACATGGTGATGTGTTTCTCGGGATAAACGCCCGTGTCTTTGGCTAATCTTTCCAGTGCTTCCTGGGAACCTGCCATGAGCTTCTGGGCAAAGATTTGGCTGCCTTTATACCAGAGTATGGTCAGTTTGTCTTCGGTTAGTTCTTGCCAGGAGTAGCGGATGTCGTCGAATTTTACCTTCTGGATAGGTGTGACCAGCTTGTTGTCGGCCTGGTCTTCGATTGTCCACCAGTACTTAACGGTGGCGCCCGGGGGCAGGCTGGCTCTCCTCATGTCCCATGGCCACTGTGCGACTACGGTTCGGCCTGGTGTGAACTTAAGCCAGACTTCGCTAACCACGCGGGCATAGCTCATTTTCTCGACCTCGTAGTGCAGGCGTATCCTGGTGACTTCGCTGGTGCTGGCCACCTTGATTTTGAAAGCCAGCGAACCAGGGAAGGCTATCTGAGTGGAGCTATCGAGCAGCTCTATTCCTTCTGCTGCGCGAGTGGGCGCAGGCATAGCGAGCGAGGTAACAACAAGAAGTATTGCTATCAGCGCTAAAGGCAAGAACCTTTTTGTCATTTTTCTTCTCCTACTTTGGATCTGAGGTATGCAGTGATGAACTCGTCAAGCTCTCCATCGAGGATGCCGGTTGTATCGCTGGTTTCGTATCCGGTGCGGTGGTCTTTTACCATTTTATAGGGATGGAGGACGTAGCTTCTAATCTGGCTGCCCCAGCCAGCGTCTATGCGTTTTCCCTTGAGGCGCGCCTTTTCGGCTTCTCTCTTGTTTCTTTCGTGCTGCAGCAGGCGGGCATAGAGGACCTTTATGGCGCTTTCCTTGTTCTGGAATTGAGACCGCTCGCTCTGGCAACTGACCACTATGCCTGTGGGGATGTGGGTTATCCTCACCGCGCTGCTGGTTTTCTGCATGTGCTGCCCGCCGGGGCCGCTCGACCTAAAGGTATCGATTTTCAGTTCGTCAGGGTTTATCTTGATATCCTCTTCGCCTTCGGCTTCGGGGAGTACCTCTACTAGGACAAACGAGGTGTGGCGGGCGTGGTCTGCATCAAAGGGTGACAGGCGCACCAGGCGATGTACGCCGTGTTCCGACTTGAGATGGGCATAGGCGTACTCTCCACGGACTTCTACAGTGGCGCTCTTAGTACCCGCCTCTTCACCGGGGGATATATCCAGTACTTCCGTCTTGTACTTGTGGTTTTCGGCCCACCTCAGGTACATTCTGAGCAGCATATCTGCCCAGTCCTGGGATTCGGTACCGCCAGCGCCGGCATGGATGGCTAATATGGCGTCTCTTGAATCGTATTCGTCGCTCATCATGAGGCGAAGCTCTAGCTCATCCAGATGGTTGACCAGTTTCCCTGTCTCTCGTTCCAGCTCATCCTGGAGCGAATGTTCCTCTTCTTCCAGGGCCAGTGTAGCCATTTCTCGAAGTTCGGTGGCTTTTTTCTCCAGTCCGCGCCAGGTCTGGACAGTGTTTTTGGTGGTACTTAGCTGGCGCATGGTAGTCTGAGCTTTGGTTGCGTCCTGCCAGAAATTGGGGCGGCTGGTCTCCACTTCTAATCTAGAGATTTCCCTTTCCTTTCCGGCTATGTCAAAGACGCACCATTAAGTCTGATATTCGGCGGTGTAGGGATTCTAGCGTGTCTATAGTCTCTTGCATGTTATCTCCAATTCTGTGGCTTCAAGGTTAGGTAAATGGCTTCAGGTCGACTGATACAGGTACTTTCATTGTAGCAATTGGATTGCCGCTGGCGGCAAGATGGGCTAATCGGCAAGGCTCGGGGAGGCGATGACCGCGGCAGCAGTGTGAGGCCCAGTATATTGCGGTGGGCAGGTCAATTTTGTGGCCGATGGAGACGTAAACAGGGCTGACATCTGTCTTGGTTCTGAGTACTGCTCCGATAGTTTCATCCTCGTGGGTAAGGTAGGCGTAAGAGCCGGTCTTACTGGCTGGCAACTGGTGTTGACCGCAAAGTCGAGACTTAGCGCAGCCTATAGTGGGCGTATCCAATATCAGTCCCAGGTGTGAGGCGATGCCAAATCGTCTGGGGTGGGCGATGCCTTGTCCATCTACTAAGACGAGGTCTGGGTCTTGGGATAGCTTCTGGCAGGCGGCCAATATCAGCGGGGCTTCGCGAAAGGAGAGAAGCCCGGGGATGTAGGGGAAGGGTAGTTTGCCTTCGGCTATTGCCACTTCCACCAACTGGAGATCGGGATAGCTGAGGACAACTGCTGCGGCACGGCCGATGCCTGCTGAGTTTGGCTTGGATATGTCGACGCCGACGATGTAGCGCGGCTTGTTGACCTCGTTATTCTTTGATATACGGCTTGCCAGTTCTAGTTGAAGCTTTTGTGCCTGGGACGGGCTGAGTTGCCAGCTATGTGGTTCCTGGAATTTCATGCACTGATTATAATGGCAATACGTGCTGCTGGCAATATGCATCAAGTTGACAGTGGGGGTTGCTTGTAGCATAATAGCCGCTGAAATTCGTAAAGGGGGTTCTATTTACATCTAACAACATGGTCAGAATAAGATTGAGACGCGTGGGTGCCAAGAATAAGCCGATGTATCGTGTGGTAGTGGCCGATAGGCGGTCGCCTCGCGACGGTGCCTTTATCGAGATCATCGGCCAGTATAATCCGCTGGTGGACCCAGAGGTTTTCTCTTTTAATGAGGAGAAGGTGTTGGAGTGGCTCAAGAAGGGCGCTCAGCCTAGCCAGACTGTGTCCAGGCTGCTCTACAAGTCTGGCATTATGGAAAAGTTTAAACCAGGTTCAACGCCTAAGCCGGTGTCACGAAAACCGAAAGCAACTAGCAAGACCAAATCAACCAGCGAGGAGACGTCGTGATGAAGGAGCTAATAGAGTATATCGCCAGATCCATTGTACGAGCACCAGATGAGGTGAAGGTTACTCAAGAGAACGACGATGACGGCGTCGTAGTAAAGTTAGAAGTTGCCCCGGATGATAAGGGCAGAGTCATAGGAAGGCAGGGGCGTGTTGCCGAGGCAATGCGCACTTTACTCCGCGTGGTTGCCACAAAGGAAGGCGTCCGCGTCAGGCTGGAAATCGTATAGCCACGCGGATTGCGCAGCCATAAGGTCTGGGAGGCAGACCACACATTCTCTGGTATCCAGAGTAAAGCCGAAGTTGCACCTAGAAACCTAGTTTTGGTGCTCTTTTGGCTCGTCTTTCGGCTATTCTGAGGCGAATCAGTGACCGTCTGAGCGCAGCTTCAACGCGCCTTTCGTCTATGCCCGGGGGGTGTGTTCTTAGCTGTTCTTCAGCCCTGCGTTTTGCAGCTTCAGCACGCTCTACGTCTATTTCCTCGGCGCGTTCGCAGGCATCGGCCAGGACTATTATTTTGTCTGGGCGGACTTCGAGAAAGCCGCCGGTAACGGCCAGATAGGTTTCGTCGTGCCCTTTTCTGATGAGCAACTCACCGGGCTGGAGTGTGGTCATCAGTGGGGCATGGTGAAGCAATATGCCCAACTCACCAACAATACCCGGGGCAACCACAACATCAACATCGTCGGACATCACTTGGTGTTCGGCTGTTATGACGTCTAGCTTTATAGGGGACACTAGGCTGTCTCCATTTTCTTGGCTTGCTCCACGGCCTCTTCAATAGTGCCTACCATGTAGAAGGCCGCTTCTGGAAGGCTGTCATGCTTACCTTCCAGGATTTCCTTGAAGCTGCGTACGGTTTCCTTGATGGGTACGTATTTGCCAGGTCTGCCGGTGAAGGCTTCAGCCACGGACATAGGCTGAGAGAGAAATCTCTGAATACGACGTGCCCTGGCTACGGTGGTCTTGTCTTCGTCGCTAAGCTCTTCCATGCCCAATATGGCGATGATGTCCTGCAAGTCCTTGTAGCGTTGTAGTACCATCTGTACGCCACGTGCCACCTGGTAATGCTCTTCGCCCACGATTTGGGGGTCGAGGATTCGGGATGTGGAAGACAGGGGGTCTACGGCAGGGTAGATGCCCAGCTCGGAAATGGCGCGGTCTAGTGCGATTACGGAATCGAGATGAGCGAATGTGGTCACAATTCCGGGGTCTGTATAATCATCGGCAGGTACATAGATGGCCTGAAAAGAAGTGATGGAGCCTTTCTTGGTGGAAGTGATTCTTTCTTCCAATTCCCCTACGTCGGTGGATAGGGTAGGCTGATAACCAACTGCTGAGGGCATGCGTCCCAGCAGGGCCGATACCTCCATGTTGGCCAGGATGTGGCGGTAAATATTATCGATGAATAGGAGGACGTCGCGTCCTTCCACCTCTCGGAAGTATTCGGCCATAGTGACGCCTGTCAGTCCGACCCTGGCTCGGACACCCGGTGGCTCGTTCATTTGCCCAAAGACGAGCACCGTCTTTGCGATAACACCGGATTCCTTCATCTCTCGCCAGAGGTCATTACCTTCTCTGGACCTTTCTCCTACGCCAGCGAAAACAGAAAAGCCGCCGTGCTGGGTGGCGATATTGTGTATCAACTCCTGGATGATGACTGTTTTACCTACGCCTGCGCCACCAAAGGCGCCGATTTTGCCGCCTTTGGTGAACGGTGTAATGAGGTCAATGACCTTAAGCCCTGTCTCCAGCATCTGGGATGTGGTCTCCTGTTCATCAAGCGGAGGTGGTGGACGGTGTATAGGGAAACGTTCTTTTGCCTTTACCTCTCCGAGGTCATCTAGGGGTTCGCCGAAGACGTTGAACAGGCGGCCTAAGGTTGCTGGACCTACGGGGACTGCAACGGGTGCGCCGGTATCTATAGCCTCACTACCCCTCTCCAGCCCATCGGTGGGGCAGAGAGCCAGGCAACGTACCCAGTTATTGCCGATATGATGCTGAACTTCCAGGACGATCTTGCTGCCGTCCTGGTTGATCTCTATGGAGTTGTAGAGCGCTGGCAGTTTCTCTTGAGGGAACTCCACATCGACGACAGTGCCGATTACCTGGACTACTTTGCCTTTGTTCAAATTGTCACCTCCTCTAGCGCAGACTTTCAACGCCTCCGGTGATGTCGAGTAGGTCTGTGGTTATCATTTCCTGACGGGCCTTGTTCAGGATGAGAGTAAGCCCGTTGATAACCTCGTTGGCGTTTTCAGTGGCATTGCGCATAGCCACCATCCTGGCTGCCTGCTCGCTGGCAATAGCCTCGAGGATGGCATGATATATTCTCATATCCACATAGCGTGGTAGAAGCTCTCCTAGTACGAACTGGGGACTGGGTTCGTAGATATACTCGGTGGTCTCTGTTTTGGGGATAGGTGTAGGTTCTATAGGGAGCAATTGCTCCATAGTCGGATTCTGTACCATGACTGTGATAAACCTGGGATAAGCAATGTAAACCTGGTCGACATAGTGATTGGCATAGTCATCAAGGACAATGTGCGATATAGGGATAGTGTCCAGTAGCTTAGGGCGGTCGCCGATTTTGGTGAACTCTGCTCTCAAGTCACGCTGATTGCGGAGCATGAAGTCGCGGCCTTTGCGTCCGATAGTAATAAGAGTAACCGGCATGCTTTGTTGTAGGATGAAGTTGCCGGTGAGTCGGTTCATATTGGCATTAAGGCCGCCGCAGAGTCCTCTGTCTGTAGTGATGTGGACTATGGCTATCCTGTTTATCTTGGCTCTTTTCTCTAGTAGGGGATGCAGGGGGCCACCCCCGGAGGTCTCAGCAGCAAGGTCGGAGATTACCTGTTGTATCTTGTCATTGTAGGGTCGGCCAGCGATGGCGTTTTCCTGGGCACGCCTCATTTTAGCCGTGGCGATCATTTCCATGGCCTTGGTAATTTTGGCTGTATTCTGGACGCTACGGATGCGCCGGCGAAGAAGGCGTGGGCTAATCATGGCAGTTTTTTAGTAGGTAAAGGTCTGTTTGAATGCCGGAATCGCTGATTTCAGCATCTCTTCAGTTTCCTTTTTTATCTCCTTGTCTTTGATGATACGCTGCCCTATATCAGGATAGTTGGTCTCTATAAAACGGTGGAAACCCTGTTCGAAGGCAGCGACTTTGTCTACAGGTATATCATCCAGATACCCGTTGGTGACGGCGTAGAGGATGGTCACCTCTTTGTCGAGTGGCATTGGACTGTACTGTGGTTGTTTCAGTATCTCGGTGATGCGCTGTCCGCGCTGTAATTGTGACAATGTGGCTTTGTCCAAGTCTGAGGTACCGAACTGAGCGAAGGTGGCCAGCTCGCGATATTGCGCCATATCTAGCCTTAATTTTCCGGCCACTTGCCTCATGGCTCTAGTCTGGGCGTTGCCGCCAACGCGGGATACTGATAGGCCGGCGTTCAGCGCCGGGCGGATACCGGTGTTGAATAGGTCGGTTTCTAGATATATCTGGCCATCGGTGATGGATATGACGTTTGTTGGTATATACGCTGAGAGGTCACCGGCCTGGATCTCAATTATAGGCAACGCGGTCAGTGAGCCTCCGCCGAACTCGGGGGCCAGTTTGGCAGCACGCTCCAGGAGACGACTGTGGAGGTAAAAGACGTCACCGGGGTAGGCTTCTCGGCCAGGTGGACGGCGCAGTATCAATGACATTTGGCGGTAGGCCCAGGCGTGCTTGGTCAGGTCGTCGTAGATAACCAGAGCGTCTCTCCCCTGTTCCATAAATTCTTCTCCTATGGCACAGCCGGCGTATGGTGCCAGGTATTGGAGAGGGGCTGGGTCAGAGGCGTTGGCTACCACCATTACGGTATGTGCCATGGCGCCGTATTTCTTCAGGGTTCCTATGACCTGCGCTACTTTGGAAGTTTTTTGGCCAATAGCCACATAGATGCAGATTAGGTCGCCGCCTTTCTGGCTGATAATGGTATCGAGGGCTATGGCAGATTTGCCTACGGAGCGGTCACCGATTATGAGCTCGCGCTGGCCACGACCAATCGGAATCAGGCTATCAACTACTTTGATGCCGGTATGTACCGGGGTTCTCACTGGTTCCCTCATGACTACGTTAGGGGCAACTCTCTCCACAGGCCTAATTCTGGTTGTTTTCATTGGTCCCATGTTGTCCAGGGGGTTGCCCAGAGGGTCGACCACACGGCCAATGAGTTCGTCGCCGACAGGCACTTCGACGACTTTTCCGGTGCAGCGGACTTCGTCGCCTTCTTTGATATGGCTGTAGTCGCCCAGTATGACCGCAGCTACATTATCCTCTTCCAGGTTGAGGGCTAAACCCATTGTCCCGTTGGCAAATTCTAGCAATTCGTTGTATTTGGCGCCGCGCAATCCATGGATGCGAGCGATGCCATCTCCCACCTCTATCACCGAGCCTATATCCACCATGGTGACGGTGGTGCCGAAATGCTGGATTTGCTCTTTTATAACTGATACTATGTCTCGTCCTGCAGTAGTCATGCTGCTTACCCCCTTACAGGTAACTATGTGGCGGCTTCAGCCAAGCTCCTTTTCATTTGTTCCAATTTGCTATGTATGCTGCAATCGATAAGACTGTCATCGATTCTGGCTACGAACCCACCGATGATGTCAGTGTCAACCTTGAGGCTAAGGCTGAGCTTCTTGCCGATCATGGCCTCCAGGCTCTGGGCGATTTTCTTTTTGCCTGTGTCATCTAGCGGGATGGCTGTAGTGACTTCAGCATGCCTTATGCCGCGGTGTTCATCGAGTAGGCGTTGGTATTCGTCTGCAATTTGGGGAATGCTCCTGAGACGCCCCTTGAGTATTAGAAGGTAGGTCAGATTCAGTGCCAGCGGACTTATCTTGCCCAGTTTTTCCTGCGCTAGTTTGGCCTTGAGGTCAAAAGGCACCTTTGGATTTTCCAACAAAGACATCGCCTCAGAATCCTGAGCTAGCCCAGTAATTCTCTTCAATTCAGGCTGCCATTTCTCTAATTGGTTCTTTTCCTTGGCAATCTCGAAGACAGCCTGAGCATAACGTTTGCTAGAAACAGTTGCTGGCATTTATTGTGGCCTTCTATTTTCGTTTAAATGTCGCGCTCTCTTTGAGCACTTCGTCGATTAGCTTGCGGTGCTTTTCTTTATCCAGTGTTTCTCTGGTCACCTTTTCTGCAGCCAGAATAGCTATGCCCACAAACTCCTTACGCAGGTCGTCGATGATTTTATCTCGTTCTTGCCGGATCTCAGTTTGTGCTTTAGCCAGAATGGTCTCGGCTTCTTGTCGGGCTTTCTCCTTCGCTTCTTCTTTGAGTCTCTCGCCGATCTGTGTTGCTTGTGCTATTACAGTTTGACCTTCTTTCCTGGCTGTTTCCAGGTGTGCTTTTATCTCCTCTTCGCTACGTGTTGTCTGTTCCTTGATTCTCTCCGCTTGCTCAATGCTCTCCTTTATTTTGGCTTGTCGTTCATCAAGCACCCTTAGCACTGGCCGGTACAGGACCAGCGTGAGCAGGCCGAACAGGATAAGGAAGTTTACGACGAAGGCTATAAGCAGAGGTAGGTTAATTCCTAAACCTTCCATGTTACCTTGCCAACGTTAATTTTGGTTTCCTAGCCCGCCGCCGGTGGCAGGAAGGCACCAATAAGTATTGCCATCAGGATAAGCCCGGCTACTACAAATAGGCCGAGTATGATGGCCCCGATAATGACGCCGAATGAAATCGGCAAACCATCGTCTTGCATTGGTCATTCCTCCTTATCTACACTACTATGGCGAGGATTATCGCTGTGATAAGTGCATAGATACCGATGGCTTCGGCCAAGGCTCCGATCAGAATCATGTTAGTCAGAATCGGTCCTCTGGCTTCAGGGTTCCGGCCTAGAGCTTGCATAGCCCCGAAGCCGATTAGCCCCAGGCCCAGCCCTGGACCGAGAAAGCCTAGCCCGGCAACCAGTCCTACCGCCA
This sequence comes from Chloroflexota bacterium, assembly GCA_016875975.1. Taxonomy (GTDB): domain Bacteria; phylum Chloroflexota; class Dehalococcoidia; order GIF9; family UBA5629; genus VGOF01. The sequence goes on from VGOF01000011.1 coordinate 11,948, forward strand.
GCATTTTCATTGCTTCTGCGTCCATTTACATTCTCCTTTCACGCGTGTTCTTCCTCGGTGTGAGGTGTTAAGGCGATTACGCCAAATACTAGAGTCAACCCAGCGAAGATAAGAGCTTGGATGAATCCGATTAGAAGTTCGAGTCCATAGAACGGTATGGTAGCTATCAGTGGGACTAGAAAACAGACTACCAGCAGCAGTATTTCACCTGCGGTCATGTTGCCAAAGAGACGGAAGGTAAAGCTGATAATTCTGATGAAGTGGCTGAATACTTCCAGGCAGCCGACAAAAATATTGATGAATCCGAAGAGGATTCCTGTTATGGCCGGTCGCAACTTTCCTTTGAACAAGCTGACTACGCCGTCTCGGAGTTGGTCGAATTTGAAAAAGCTGTTGATATACTTGGGAACGCCAATAGCGCGAAATCCCAGGTACTCGACAAAGATGAATGATACCAGCGCAATGGAAAGCGGCACGTTCACGTCGGTGTTGGCAGCTCTGAGCAACGGCACGAAAACGCTCTCATGCTCGTGGACTTCGTTGATGCCGATTGAGCCATAGAAGGGGAGGAGTCCCATATAAGCATTAGTGATAACGTAGAGAAATATGGTAGCTACTACAGGGAAGAGAGTACGAGCGTTTTTCTGCCCTGCCACGCCGGTGATGAAGTTCAACAATGTCTCCACGACCATCTCAGCGAGGCTCTGGAGCCTTCCTGGGACCAGGGTCATTTTTCGGGTGCAGGCATAGAAAAGCCCTGCTAATACGATTATGGTGAGCCAAGAAGCGATTAAAGTGTTAGTAATGGTGAAACTACCAAGGTGGGCTACACCCTCTGAGGGGAGTTCGACGTGAGGTTTGGGGACGGCTAGGGCTTTGGGGGGTGTAATGCCTAACAGGCTGGTGCCGAGTGGACCGACAATGAGGCCAGTAAGGAACAAGGCGAGGATGAAAATACCGACTAGGGCCGCGATTTTCATGGAGCAACCACCTTTCGCGGCCATGGTGCTATTTGGCTCCCTTCATTTTGTTATTTCGTTCCATCTCTTCGCGCTGGAAGCGGCGGAGCATCTGGTACAGCCCGTAGAAGGCGGCAATGGTACCCAGCCCGAACCCGATCAGGGTAAATAGCGGATGGGTATCAAACTGGCTTGGACGGTCCAGCCAGTAACCTATCCCTGTTGGTATAACAATACTCAAAGCCACGTACCACCCAACTGTAGTGAGAAACCAGAGAGGCCTCGCCCATTCCACTCGTGGCGGCTTCTCTGGTTTGTCTTGCTGTTTTACGTCACGCGTGTTTTTCTGAACCAAAGCGACGTACTATCTCCGGCGCTGCCCTCATGCGACAATTATTGTGGCAGATTGTTTTCTAGTTAGCCAGCTGTGAGCAAGCGTATTTTACCCTAAGGCTTAACTTCTATTAAAGAGTTTGGCGAAGTCGCCATCGAACTCTCGGAGATAGCTATGTATATCTATCCAGACATTATACTGGTATCCCAGGACATTTGCTCTGTCTGTGTCATAGTGTTGTCCGCAGGCACCGCACTTCAGGCCAGACATTATCTCTCTTAAGAATTTGCCGTCCATTTCTGGCTGTTTCTATGATTTGTGTTTCCCCAGATCGTCCAGGTCGAGCGTGTTAATGAAGTCGTAGAAAGCAGAGAGTTTCTTCAATTCTTGCTCATCTACTTTTTTGTCGCCTGTCTGCTTTTCGTGGCCTTTGTCTATTGGTATAGGTTTTCCGGTTTCCCTATCCAGTATGATGCCAGCTTTTTCCAGAATAGATTCCTCAACATATATTGGCGCGGTAGCCCTGACCGCAAGTGCTATGGCATCGCTGGGGCGGCAATCGACCTCTATCTGTTTTCCATTAGTGTTCAGGGTGATTTTGGCGAAGAACGTGTCGTTGCGCAGGTCATTGACCACGATAAAGTTGACTTTAGCGCCAAGGGTGCAAATTACCGAGTCGAGCAGGTCGTGTGTCATGGGGCGCGCGGTATCGAGGTTCTGCAGTTTCATTGATATCGCGTCTGCCTCTGCCGGCCCGATCCAGATAGGCAGGTAACGGTCTGAGCTCTTTTCCCTGAGGATGACAACGTGCTGGTAGTTCATAAGGCTCACTCGAATACTGTCGATTATCATCTCTATCATGGTGGCCCCCCGTATCTGACGGCGACACTGCCATTCTAACGTATCAGCTATTGACTGTCAATTTGAATTTACGGAGAGATTCGTCGCCGTTGAACTGGATTATTATGTGATATAATCGTGGTGGGTTGGTGTGGATGGGTCAAGCTTTTTCATCTCGGTAATACTGTGAAGGCATTATTGCAGCGAGTAGTGAAAGCCTCGGTCATGGTGGACGGGATGGTGGTGGGGAAAATTGGTCGTGGGCTTGTTGTTTTTCTTGGCGTAGCCCAAGGGGATACGGAGGAGGATGCACGCTACCTGGCGGATAAGGTCTGCAATTTGCGCATCTTTGCTGATGAGGCCGGCAGATTTAATCGCTCTGCGCTAGATATCGACGGAGAGCTCTTGGTTGTTAGCCAGTTTACATTGCTGGCCGATGCTAAGAAGGGCAGAAGACCTAGTTTTACCGAGGCAGCTTCACCGGAGCAGGCTGAGCCCCTGTTCAACCTGTTTGTTCGCTTCGTGCGTGACGCTGGGCTGAATGCAGGGACAGGACGATTTCAGCAGCATATGCTGGTGGAGATTCACAACGATGGGCCTGTGACTATAGCCCTCGGTAGCAAGGACAGGGTCTCCTGAATTCTGACTGCTTGCATTTGCAACTGTTTGCAATTCCTACTGTTTTCTGATACAGTTTATAATCATGAGTTGCATTATGCAGCTTCAGCAACGAGGCTATCGGCTAACGCCGCAGCGGATGATGGTGGTGGATGCATTACATGGTGGTGCTGACCATATCAGTGCGGAGGAAATTCATGAGCAGGTTCGAGCTCGATACCCCTATGCCAATATTTCCACGGTGTACCGAACGTTAGACCTGTTGAAAGAACTTGGCCTGGTCACCGAGGTTGCGTTGGGTGATGGGCGAGTTCGTTACCACCCGGCGGAAAAGGGCCATCATCACCATCTTGTGTGCCAAAAGTGCGGAGTCGTTTTTGACCTTCCTGAAACTGCTATCTCAGACTTCGGGGATGTGCTGTCCCGTGAGTACGGATTTTTAGCTGACTTGCGACATTTAGCGATATTTGGCCTATGCGCAGAATGCCGGAATTAGTTCTGCAAATGGATTTCGGGGCTTGCGTCTAGCTTTCGCGTAGAGCGAATCTGTTATGCATATTCCAGATGGTTTTGTTACTGTGCCTGTAGCTGGTGCTGGCATAGCGGTATCTGCCGGTTGTGTGGCCTACGCAGTTAAGGCAACCAATAAAAAGTTGGGGGAAAAGCAGGTGCCGCTCATGGGGGTATTGGCTGCCTTCATCTTTGCGGCTCAAATGCTCAATTTCCCTATAGCTGGTGGTACCTCGGGGCATGTCTTGGGAGCTGCTCTGGCTGCTGTATTACTTGGCCCGTGGGCAGGCATATTGGTGATGACCTGTGTGCTGGTAGTGCAAAGCCTGATTTTCCAGGATGGCGGGCTTCTCGCCTTGGGTGTCAATGTGCTTAATATGGGTGTGGTAGGATGCCTCGCCAGCTACTATATTTACAGAGGCGTGTTCTTACTATCTAGGGGTAGCAGAACTGGTGTTCTATTGGGTGGCGGAATCGCAGCGTGGTTTTCGGTTGTGATAGCTGCGACGATGGCAGCGCTTGAGTTAGCGATATCAGGCACAGTGCCTTATGGGGTGGCACTTCTGGCGATGGCAGGCGTGCATGCATTGATAGGCATTGGTGAGGCTTTAATCACTACAGCAGTGCTCAGCCTTATATTGGCTACTAGAGTTGACCTTCTGAAGTTGCAGAAGGCTGAGGGAGGGAACACATAAGCGTGAAGTTACAATGGTGGTATGGTGCTTTGGCACTGGCCCTTTTGTTGGCAGTGTTGTCTCCATTGGCATCTTCCTGGCCAGATGGGCTAGAGCGGGTGGCCGAAGACAAGGGATTTGCCGAAAAAGCTGTTGGTACACCTTATCAATTTATTCCCGATTATGTAGTGCCTGGTATGCGGAGTAATGCCCTGGCCACTATTTTGGCTGGAGTGATAGGTGTGCTTATATTGTTTGGCATCGGTTATGGATTAGCCAAAGTGCTACGATCAAAGAATGAAGCATAGCTTTATCGACGAA
>VGOF01000012.1 GCA_016875975.1 Chloroflexota bacterium
TTTTAGTTTCATAATCCCCGCCTTCCGGCGGCGCCTTTGGATGCGCTAACTTTTTGATGGATAACCCTTCTTTTTGGTTAATCGAATATTGAAGGGTTAATGCCGAACTTCTAATGTAGAATCAACACTCATCTTTAGTTGGTGCATCCTGAATTATACGGCGGGGCCTCCAGATTTCTTCGGGTCTTGGTGTTTCCAACTCCACGGGATAGGTGAAAGTTGCCAGCTCACTTCTTTCAAAAGAGAGCCCATATGCTACGGAAAGTCGACGCATCCACCGGGCTTGTCCCGCTTCAAGTTCGAGATCAATGGGAACTGGCATCCCAAGCACATCTGGTGAAATTACTCGCCGAAACAGCCCCCCTGAAAATGGACGCATAACAGCGGCCTTGTAAGGATACTCACAATGCCCGCCCCCGCCGAAGATCACTCTGATCTGATCTAACTGGCTCTTCACTATTAGTTTCTGCTTAGCCCTTGCAAGTGTTTGTTCGGTACCTCGCATCAACTCCTCATGGATTGCGTTTCTGGCTTCCATCAATGGAGGTTCCACTCCACCACTTTCCTTCCTCTGTTTCCAGGCCTCCAAAGCCTCCCAGTCCGTTCTCCTGAAGGCCGAAGCAGCGCGGCGTTCGATGAAACTAGATCCCAGTGGCAGGACATTGCCATGAAGATAAGTGAGATGTTCACAATTATCGTCTCGCAAAAAAATAAAAACACTTTGGTCCACTGTCCCAGCCCCAGTATCCGAGAACAAGTAAATCCCAGGACTAGAAACTCGGGAGCGGACAAAACCCTGCACATTGGCACTAGCCTCGGGGTAGATAAAGCATGCATCCTTAACTGAGGGAACCTCTTTCTCGCTAATCTTGGTCAGTAACCTTTCGACTTCTACAACATCGACAACCGGATGCCCGTTGAGTTCGTCCGCGAGAACCCATGCCCCAAAGAGAACCTGGTTATACAGTCGATTCACCTCTGGACGTTCGGCATCTGCCACGGGGACAGCGAGATTTAAAGCAACATAGTCATCCGCGCGCATGCCAAAGCTCGGAAATCGTTGTCTCACCTGTCCCCGGATCTCACCGAAGGCACCAGCCAGGAAATATACAGCACAGTTGCGAATGAATGCGGCCAATTGATTTACGTCCGATTCTCCGAGGGCATTCCGATATGGATCTAGCACAGGATCATGCCACTGACGTAGAGCGACCTTTTCAAGCGCATGCTTCAGGTGATATAGTCCGTTCGCGTGATAGTCGGCCCCAGGATTTTCGACGTGGCTGAGTTTTCCATTTCTTATTAATAATACACTTGAGATTAGGAAGGGATGCTCCATACGTTCAAATCCAGCGGGCAGGTAAACCCACGCCTTGTTGGTAATTATGTCTCGGCATACACACTTGGAATACGCAGTCCCAAAATCAAACCCGATCTGGACGAAATACGGCTCGCGCTCCAAACTGCTTTTTCGTCCAACCTTAACCTGTGGCACTGAAACCGTTTTTGCCTGTTGCGGAGGGGAATCGGTAGCTATGTATTTCTCACTCTTTTTTACAAAGAGCTTTTCCTTAAGTCTCTGAAGAAAACCCTTCCAATTGCTCATGGATTTTTCACTGGTTCTGTGTTGCTGGCGCCCCAATCACCCGGAAAACACCCGCAGCCACGGGCGACTGTTCCATGTCAACTTTAGATTTTTCATTTAGTTCCCGAAGCCGCTGTTCCTTGTTGTCGATCGCCGTCCGAAGCTGCCCTTCGGTGGCGCGGATAACCCGAGGATCGCGTCCTGCTTGCCTCAACGTCCCTAGGCGCTGCTCGTGCTGTGCAATGCGCCGATCGAAGATGGCCTGGACACGCTGAGTCTTAATTTGGTAGATAGTATCGTTCTCTGCCTGGAACTCCCCCACTGCTGACGAAAATCGCTCTGCCAGGGCCTCCTCCAATGTGTCATGGGCATGGCACAGAGCTTCTCGGTCGCAATCCACATAGTCCCAATCGCCCCCTTTGCGAAGTAGGTGCTGTATGAATGCCTCAGATTCTTCCGGTGGATAGTTCATCCCATCTGCCAGCGAGCGCACTCCGTAAGCAAGCCTTTCTTTCGCGTAAAGACCGCCCAATTTCCAACGTTCGATCCTGTAACAGTAATCACCGGGCTTTAAATCGGGACGGCTGATCCTTACTGCTGACAGGTTAAAAAAACTGTGCGCACGGTCGCGGTTAACCTTTGTAATCCAACGGATTAACGGGGAGAGGTGGTTGATGAAATAGATGCCGGACCGCTGGTTAAGCGGGAGACGTTGTAGCACCTCTCGGCGAAAGGTAATGCTGAATTCGCGTTGTCGAAGCGGCCGCGCGCTCAAAGACCGGTCTCCACCAATGAAATCTCCCAGCGACGAGCGGGCTTCTTGGCTCAGCCGGATTCGGAGGCAGCCTTCAAAAGGAGTGTTGTGATTGACTTCGCAGCCCTGAAATTCTCGCTCGAAGAAATCGGTCAGATAGTCCTCCAGTTCCTCCGGCTGGAGATATCGGCCTTTCTCCCGATCCTCCTCGATCTTGCGCTGAACGTAATCAGAAAAGGCGATGAGTGCGTCTTCTGACTCTTCAAGTGCCTGAATCTGCAGCAGCCGTGCCTGAATCACACGCTCAGTTTGCTCCATTAACTGTAGTTCCTCCTCGGCCCTCAAGTCCTTGCTTAGGAGTTCCACAGTCAGCTGCTGAACCTCTCGGCCAATCACGGCTTCGAGGTCTCCGAGGCTGTTGGCGAAGCGTTCAATCTTGGAATGTAGCCGATCGTAAAGCCGCTCCTCAATAGTATCCTTGACCTTAAAGTTGACCACCGAAATACGTTTTGCCTGCTGTCCGACGCGGTCTATGCGTCCGATCCGCTGCTCGACCCGCATCGGGTTCCATGGCAGGTCATAGTTTGCAAGAACCCGGCAGAACTGGAGATCGATGCCCTCGCTACCGACCTCGGACGAAAGCAAGACGCGAGGTCCCCGCACATCCTTAAAGCGTTCTATTTCCTCCCAGCGCTGCTCATTCGGCACCCCACCGTGGATCACGGTCACGTTTACTCCGTCCGCCATTAAGCGGCGCCTTAGATAACTGAGTGTGGGTCGGTAGTATGCAAAGATGATAACCTTCTCACCCGGCACTACTTCCGCAAGCATCCGGCGCAGTTGGCAATACTTACTATCGTTCTTCTCGAAGTCATAGGCAAGCAGCCGACCGATCTCTGAAATACCGAGTTCTTCGCTCGGTTCTTCGTCAAATAGATCATCAAACACCTCCTCACCCATAGCTTCATCAAAAAGTTCCTGGACATCCCCAAATCGCCCATCCCGGATCTCTTGCGCCAGTACCGGCAGGCAGCTCGCGGCACGCAATTGAAGGCCCAGTACCTGAAAGACGTGAAAGGGTCGACTGTCCTGGCGGCATCTCCGTCGGACGATTCCAAGGATTGCTTTATAGAGGGACATCTCCTCGGAGGAGTACTCAACACTCAGGACCACTGGGTCCCGTATGGGTCGGTTTTCCTTCACCTGGACTCGCCGGGTTCGGTTCACGTAACTTCCCAAAAGATTTAGCTTCTCAGCCAGGTCCTGGCATCTTGAAAGCTGCGCTTTGTCATCTGGATTGAGTTGTTCAAGTGTTTCAAGAAACTGCCTGAATAGGGGTGACTGGCTGATGAATCGGCTCTCCCCCATTCCCCCAACAGCCCGCTCCAAGAGCGTCATGTCTACAGGGGTCCGTGCCAAAGCATTTCCTGCCTGTACCGCTGGCCGGTTTGCTTCAAGTAATTCCTCGAACATGCCCTGTGTCTCGAAAAAGCTCTCATCAATGAGGCGGAGCAAACTATGGAGATCAATATTGCTATTGTTCACCGGCGTGGCAGACACACAGAGTACTGACCCGGCGCTGGTGGAGAGGCTCTCCCCAAGGTGAAACGTCGTTGTTGCCGGGTTCCTCATGTAGTGAGCCTCATCAAAAATTACCATATCGAAAGGATCGTAGCCCAATGACCAGTGACGCAACTCGCGCAAGAGCGCCGTTTTTTCTGAACCGCCCACATCCTCCTCTGGATGCTCCTTCAGTAATCGTAACTCGGACTTCGGGGGACGAAGTCCTGTATAAGTGCCGATTAGAATAAACGGATGTCCCGGCCCGTTGGACTTGAGATCGGAGACTTCTCGCTGCAACTCCAAAAAATTGACGATTCGCGCGTCAAACATAAACTTATTACGGAGTTCATCCCGCCATTTCTCGGCTAAAATCTTCGGACAGACGACAAGTAACCTTTGCGCCTGACGCCGGGCCTGCAGTTCCATCCAGATCAAGGCGGCTTCTATTGTCTTGCCAAGACCTACCTCGTCCGCGATGATCAGTCTTTCAGAAGGTGAGTTGATGAACTTTAGGACAGGTTTGAATTGATAGGGATAAAAATCGATCTGTGCCGCTTCCATCGAGTAGATTACCTCATGGAGCGTACCTTTGAGCTTTTCATATGTGATAAGACGCTGAAGATCCCGGACCTTACCAAAATGCCCTCTTCGCAACTGCTCGACCATTGAGCCTGGGGGCGGTATCGCATCCAGAGAAGACAGCGGGCGATAACTGGTTCCGCCACCGGGATAGAATAGCTGCACCATAATGTGCGGACCTGCTTTGCGCCATTTGCCAGTGTATTGGCCTGGCTGGCCGGGATTGTGCCGGTCAATCACCCAATCGCCGGGTGAAAAAGGAATGTCACACTTGGTGGGATCAGGACACATATTCTTAGCTCAGAATGGATTCGTGATAACTTAGGATTCCGTCCTTTTCTCTAAAAGAAGCCATGTGTCTCCGAGGACAGATTTGGCTCTACAACTACCAGCTTCATTCTTCATGCATTCACCCATTCTTGTGAAAGTACTTCCGCTTGCTCCAGGACAGTCTGTGTTGCTTTCTCTTGCTTGTCGGGTGGGTATCCGTATTTCCGGAGGATCCGTTTTACAATCACCCGCAGCTGAGCGCGCACATTTTCTCGCATGGTCCAATCAATCGTCACATTCTTCCGCACCGTTGCAACCAGCTCCCGTGCAATAGTACGAAGGATGTTGTCCCCCAGCACTTTCACCGCACTGTCATTAGTCTCCAGTGCATCATAGAAGGCAAGCTCCTCCTCGGACAAATTTAGCGCTTCGCTCCGTGTGTCCGCCTGCCGCATCTCTTTTGCAAGTGCAATTAATTCCTCTATCACCTGTGCGGCCTCGATCGCCCGGTTTTGGTAACGCCGGATCGCCTGCTCCAGCATCTCGGCGAATGATCGAGCCTGGACTACGTTCTTACGCCCGCGAGACCGGATCTCTCCGGAAAGGAGCTTTCTGAGGAGCTCGACGGCCAAGTTTCGCTGGGGCATTGAGCGGACCTCAACAAGGAACTCATCCGAGAGAATCGAAATGTCAGGTCTTTTGAGACCTGCAGCCGAGAAGATGTCTACAACCCCTTCAGGCGCAACGGCACGGGATACGATCTGCCGGATCGCGTGATCGAGGTCCTCCTCAGGTTTCATTTCACCTGGTGCTCGTTTTGCCAGTACGGCACGAACAGCCTGGAAGAAGGCTACGTCGTCACGGATGTGTAGAGCTTCTTCATGTGGAACCGCTAAGGCGAACGCCTGGGATAATTCCTGCACCGCCCGTTGGAAGCGTTCCTTTCCTTCTACCTGTGCAAGGATGTGCTCCTGTGCCGGTGGAAGGACTGACACGCGTTCCTCTGGAGAACCGGAAACCCACTTGGACCAGTTAAAGCCGTGGAACAGGCCGCGACAGATTTCATACTTCTCAAGCATGAGCGCGACTGCTTCCTCCTGGTCGATTGCAGTCTTCCCGGTTCCTCCGCTCTCGGTGTAAGTGGCGAGAGCCTGCTTGAGTTCGTGTGCCAGGCCGAGATAGTCCACGACAAGCCCTCCAGGCTTATCGTGGAACACACGATTGACACGGGCAATTGCCTGCATCAGGCCATGCCCGCGCATTGGTTTGTCGACATACATCGTGTGCAGTGACGGAGCGTCAAAGCCCGTAAGCCACATGTCGCGCACCATCACCATCTTAAGCGGGTCTTTCGGATCACGAAACCGGTTGGCAAGCATCTCGCGGCGTTGCTTGTTGCGGGCGTGCTGGGCCACTCGCGGGCCTTCCGACGCATTCCCTGTCATGACAATCTTGATTGCTCCTTTGTCGTCCCCTACGTCAAACCATGACGGTTGCAGCTTCACGATCTCATCATGTAAATCCATACAGATACGCCGGCTCATACAGACGACTAAGGCTTTTCCTTCCATTGCCTCAAGCCGCTCTTCGAAGTGCGAGACAATGTCCTGAGCAACAACCTTCAGCCGCTTCTCGGCCCCGACAATTTTCTCAAGCTGTGCCCACTTCGTCTTAAGTTTTTCCTTCCGCTCGATCTCCTCACCCTCGGTGACTTCCTCAAAATCCGGGTCAATTTTTGGCCTCTGGGACTCATCCAGCTCAAGCTTGGCCAGCCTGCCCTCGTAATAGATGGGAACCGTCGCTCCATCGTCTACCGCACGCTGGATATCGTAAATGCTGATATAGTCTCCAAACACTGCCCGGGTATTCTTATCCGTAAACTCAATTGGTGTACCGGTGAATCCGATAAAGGAGGCATTCGGCAGCGCATCCCGCATGTGCCGTGCATAGCCGTCAATGAAATCGTACTGACTGCGGTGGGCCTCGTCGGCGATCACGACAATGTTTGGCCTTTCGGAAAGCGCGGGGAGGTGATCGCCTTTTTCCTCGGGGAGAAACTTCTGAATCGTTGTGAAGATGACACCTCCAGCTTTAACACGCAGCTTCGCGCGCAAGTCAGCGCGGTTCTCCGCCTGTGCCGGTGGTTGGCGCAATAGTTCCTGGCATCGCGAGAAGGTCCCAAAGAGTTGATCGTCAAGGTCGTTGCGATCTGTGAGAACAACGATGGTCGGGTTCGCCATCTCCGGCTGGCGGATGATGCGGCCAGCGTAGAAAGCCATGGTCAGGCTCTTCCCCGATCCCTGCGTATGCCAGACGACGCCAATCCTTCGATCTCCGGGTTTGCCACCGTGTTCAAGCCTTGTTTCATAACCGCCCGGTGGTTCCGCAACCCGACGTGCCTCCTCGCGTAATCGCGCAGCACGCAGAGTTTCCTCCGCCGCTATTTTTACGGCATGGAACTGATGGTAACCGGCCATTTTCTTAACGAGCGCACCGCCAGAATCTTCAAATACAATGAAATCGCGAAGAAGATCCAGAAACCGCCGCTTCTCTAAAATCCCTTCCAACACGACCTGCAGCTCGGACAAGTGGGGATCGGCCAGCGACTCACCTGAGATCGTCCTCCAGGGTTTGAACCACTCCCGACCTGCCGTAAGCGTACCTATGCGTGCTTCCATACCATCGGAGACGACAAGCATCTCGTTGAAGCTGAAGAGACTTGACAACTCACTCATGTAAGTCTGAAGCTGTTGAAAGGCTGTCCAGATGGTGGCGTTCTCGTCGGCAGAGTTCTTGAGTTCGATGAGCACAAGCGGAAGGCCGTTAATGAATAGCACCACGTCGGGCCGCCGGGTATGTTTGTTTTCGCTAACAGTGAATTGGTTGACGGCAAGCCAGTGGTTGTTGTCAGGCTCCTCGAAATCGACAATACGAGCTTGTGCACCAGCGATGGTTCCATCCGGACGCTTGTATTCGACAGTCACCCCGTCAATCAGCAAACGATGGAAAGCCCGGTTACGCGCCTCCAGTGTCGGCCCTTCAGGCCGGATGATCTTGCGGAATGCATCTTCGAGGGCCTCAGCCGGAAGCTGCGGGTTGAGGCGTGCGAGCCCCTGATGCAGGCGGTCTCCCAGGAGAACCTGGGAGTAATCACTCCGCTCCGCCCAAAGCTCCCCGGGCGCGATGTCAGGCCCATGTTTCACGACCCAGCCAAGGCTCTCCAGCCAAGCCAAGGCGGCCTGCTCGATAACCGACTCGGTAACGCCCCGATCATTCATGGCTCCTCCTCCGTAGATTTGGTCTCATCTGTCGCCACCACATCGCCACGTGGTTCAAGCTCATACTCGGCGAGATAGACACGATACGCCTCCGGGTCCATACGGAAGAGTACTTCACTCGGCTTGAACTCGACCTCTAAAATTCGTAAGGTGCCATGGGCCTCGTCGACATAATCGTTGAATCCGGGATTATCGTCATACTCAAGCTGCTGACTTGGGGCCGGCATGCGGTCCTGCCGGTGAACGCGGTACAAGAATCCAAGAATTGCATCCGCAGTTTCCGCCGCGAGCAGGGCCTGGACCGCCTCCATCGCCGGCCGCGGACCTTCCACACCATGGGAGGCAAAGCCGCAGGCATTGCGCAATTCGCAGACCCCCTGAACAGCCGTATGAAGTCCGTTGATGGTTTGCGACAGACTCCTGCGAACCTTGGTCTCCCTGCTGGCCGATGCAGGAAGGAATGGCAGGTGGCTCGTCACTATCCTGAATAGCCTGGGAAGGTCCTCGTCGGGGTTGAAGGTGATACTACGTTCGGTAAGGATCGTTCGACAAGCGCTTTCGATTAGGGTTTTTGCGAGGTCAAAAGCAAGCCCCGGGTTCTCCTCCACCGCGCGCTCGATCCCCTTTACCTGTTCTTCGATATGCAGCAGGCCACTGGCGATCGCTCCACGCGCGCCATGCATCACGAACGGAGGGATTTTGGGCCCGTCCACCATTAGGCATGCCTCCCGATAAAGCGCTCAGGATCCTTCACCCGCAACTCGCTGGAGATGAGCCTGGGCAACAGAGTGTCCCGTAAAGCGGTGAGGGTACGGGATTCAAGATCGTTCGAATATATCTTATCAAATAGCGGTTTTACTTGTCTGTCGAATGCATCCAGCACGGTGGATTGGGGCGTAGTTTGCAAGTTCATATATGCGAGATTTCGGTTCAACCCAGGTACCGCGGAGTCTGCTCCGAGTGAAGCCAAGTCATGCCCAAGAAGCGCGTAATAAAGAAAGTGGAGGCTTCCGCATTCGGTTTTCGGCACGACGTAGAACGTTGTGTCTATGGCGAAAAAGTCCGTCGGTGCCCAGGTTACAACGCCTGGGTTACCCTTCCGCCCCACAATGATCCCGGGGCCATCAATAAGTTTCTGATCATGCCAACCGACCTGACCGTTTGAACCGAAAACCGGGATCGACCCGGCGAGGCGATTTTCCTCCTTGAGCGCCTTGCCATATGCAAGCTCGATAAGGTCGCCAAGTCGTTGGACCTCCCACCCCGCCGGAATATCTCCCAACTCCGAATCCTCGAAGCTATCGGGGAAGAGATCCCACAGGTGGGCGGGGAAGCCGGGCAGGCTTTCTCCTTTTTTCCAGCGGCCATCTATTTTGGCGCGGACGGGATCGAAGTTTACGAACCACGATTTGAAGAGCACCCCGGCCATCTCCTCAAAAGTCTCGTTCATCCGTCGGTTCAGCTCAATCTTGTCATCCAGCGCGCCGAGGATGTGAGCAATAGCGCGTTGTTCGGGGAGGGGCGGCAGTGGAATCTCAATCGTACGCAGATACGTCACCGGCTGAGCGATTGATGGAACGCCGACCTGAGACGTATTAGCAAGGAGCTTGTGCCTGCCCTCAGGTGTATTGAAATAGTAAACGACAAACTCAGGTATTACACGTTGGCGGTTACAGCGCATATAGAACTGGCGCTGAGAAATGACATAACGTTCGTATTTCGAGCTCTCTGGAATGTACGAAACCTGTCCAATGTTACCAGCGTGCGTGAAAATAATATCGCCTTTTTGCACATTAGCGTTCTTAAGGCGATCTGCGTGTCCTGGGCTAAGAAAGTTGAATCCGGATGTCTCATCAAGCCTGAACCCGTGAAGGTGTTGACCACTAATGATAGGCACGCCCTGCGCTACAAAAGTCTCGACTTTAATCGAAGAACCAAACGGCCCCATCGCGACCCTTTCGGCGACTTCATCGATCGTTGCGGTGTCCCACTCACCCGCCATAGCCCAACTCCTCTTTACCACTCGGCTTCTTCATCGGAACGTGACTCCCATCTGCCGCAACATCTCAAACGTGTCTATATATGGTACACCGAATGCCTGGCAGACATTCGGAATGGGTATTTTGCGGCGTATTCTCTTGTCATATTGCTCATGAGTCACCATAACGCATCCCTTCGCTTTGGCATAGGCGACGACCCAAGCGTCAGCGTTGTCCGTACGTGCGAAGTCGGCTTTGGCCTCGTCCTTGAACTGGCTTTGTTGATTCGCCCAAACCATGATCTCACGATAGGCAGTAACCACTGCTTCATCGGCGGTTAAATCAAAGTAATTGTTGAATTGTCCTTGCGCCCATTTTGCAAGTTCATCCTTACCGCGATCCAATTCATCTTTGACTCGATCAATACTGATAATGCGCCCAGAATTGGCCTGGCTCACCAGTTCCACCCAAAACGCCGGTGCGATGTCAAAAGCATAGTAGCGCCTCGCCGCTTCGACAAATACATTTGTATCGAGCACAAAGACAGGCGGTGTGCTCACCAGCGCCCTCCAAGGACCAACTCCGCATAACGCTCAAAGGTTCTCCCGTAAAGCCCGGTGAGGCGGTAGGCCTCGTCATAGAGTAGGCGACCTTCCCTTGTCGCAAGTATTACCGCTTGGCCAAAGCTCTGCCCAAGACGAAGATTTTGGGTTGCGTAGAAATTGCCACCTTCCTCAGCCTTACGTTTCTGACGTTCCCTCTGCTGGTATTCCTCATAGAAATAAAAAAATTCATCCCGCTCGATTAACCTCAAGTCCAGCGCACGTCGCGCTGCGACGATTTCGCTAACTTTATACTTACGAGCAACAGCTTGGAACCGGTAAGTCTGTTCACGAACCATGGACCAAAACTGGCGTAGAGAATCCCCTGGCACGAGAAACTCTGCGGAGATGCGGTTGCAGACTTGCTCTGTCTCATCTAGTGCAGGTTGCAGATCGCGCAAATCAAACGAAGCGCTTCTTCCCAGCCAGACATGCGCCAACTCGTGTGCCAGAGTAAACATCTGCGCGGCTTTACCGTCGGAGCCATTGATAAACACCAGAGGGGCATACTCATCTACAAGAACAAATCCGCGGAATTCCTCCACACTCAATTTACGCCGCGTGTTGTTGCCAACGATGCTGCTAGTGACAAGGAGAATCCCCGAATCTTCTGCCTTATCTTTAAGCGCACTCAGCGCTTCGGTCCAAGTCCGTTGACTGGCCGCCCAGTCATCGCCTATTTCCAGAACCTTACACATCTGCCGAGCTACAGCGCTTGGATCCTCGAGGACGCTCGCCGAGCCAACGATCGGCACCGGTTCGTGACCTTGCTCAATAAGGTATTCTCGCATCCATGCCTGGCGCCGCTGCATAATCTGGATCGTCTCCATCAAGTCGGCGCTGAGACGCTCTGGCATGTGCTGAGGCACTGTCCGAAAATGAGGAATAGGGGAACGTTCCTCAGGAGGTTCTGGAAGGAACAGGTAGCCAAAAGGCACAGAGGTAACCTTCGCAAACTCTTCTAGTTGCCGTAGAGTTGGCTGTGCGACCCCAGAAAGCCACTCCCCAAGGTGTGGGAACTTGCGTTGAAGGTTTACTCCAGTGCGCTCCGCTGCCCACGATAGAACTTTCGGGCTGACTTCAACTCTAATCCCAGCCATATCCTAACTCCTTCAAATAAGTCTGTTAGGTTTCGACGATGGAATTGGGAGTCATTGACTCCCAATTCTCCAAGATTTGGAAACGGCTCATAGGAAGAAAGTTCTTACTCCCTGCCTGATCTGTGCACAGTTCATCGACGTGCCGGATAGCGTAAACGAGCGACGCAAAGTCCATTTTCTTCTGCCTACCCGCCATATCCTAACTCCCTCAGATTACGTTCAATGGCTTCATCAAGTTTTCGTCCATTGCTAATTTGCTCCCAAAGCTGAGTAGTCAGCCGTCGCATCTTCTCCTCGAATGGCTCGCCGTCGTCCTCCTGCACTTCTGCGCCCACATATCGGCCGGGCGTGAGCACGTGGCCGTGCTTGCGGATAGCGTCGAGCATGGCGCTCTTGCAAAAACCCGGGATGTCTTCGTATTCACCCGCGTCCTTCTCCCCGCGCCAGGCGTGGTAGGTCTTAGCAATACGGGCGATCTCCTCGGGAGTGAATTCGAGGTGTGTGCGATCGACCATCACACCAAGCTTGCGGGCATCAACAAAGAGTACCTGGCCGCGACGGTCTCGGAAGCGGGTGTTTTTCTTGTCTCGCGCCAGGAACCAGAGGCAAGCAGGGATTTGTGTCGAGTAGAAAAGCTGACCAGGCAGCGCCACCATGCAGTCCACGAGATCAGCCTCAATGATACCCTTGCGGATCTCACCCTCGCCCGATTGGTTGGAGGACATAGAGCCGTTGGCGAGCACGAAGCCCGCCAAACCCGTAGGCGCAAGGTGGTAGATCATGTGCTGAACCCAGGCGAAGTTGGCGTTGCCTGCTGGTGGCACCCCGTACTTCCAGCGTTTGTCCTCGCGAAGCCGCTCGCCGCCCCAGTCGCTGACGTTGAAAGGCGGATTGGCGAGAATGTAATCGGCCTTGAGGTCAGGGAAGCGGTCGCTATGGAAAGTGTCGCCGTGAGCGATCTGACCGTCGATGCCGCGGATAGCAAGGTTCATCTTTGCCAGCCGCCAGGTGGTGTAATTAGACTCCTGGCCGTAGATGCTGATGTCACCGATCCGGCCGCCGTGGGCTGCGATGAACTCCTCCGATTGGACGAACATGCCTGATGAGCCGCAACACGGGTCGTATACGCGTCCTTTGTAAGGCTCAAGCATCTCAACAAGCAAGCGTACAACACATCGAGGCGTATAAAATTCACCGCCCTTTTTGCCTTCCGCACTTGCGAACTGGGAAAGAAAATATTCGTAAATACGACCGAGCACGTCTTTGGATCGGGCCTCCCGATCCCCAACACGGATATTTGTGATGAGGTCGATAATCTGGCCCAGCCGCTGTTTGTCGAGGGACGGCCTTGCATAGTCTTTGGGCAGGACACCTTTGAGCGATGGATTGTCTCGTTCAATGCCTGTCATGGCGTCGTCAATGAGTTGACCGATGGTAGATTGTTTGGCCTGAGCTTTAAGATAGGGCCATCGAGCTTCGGGTGGCACCCAGAAAATATTAACAGCTCTGTATTCATCAGGATCCTCGGGGTCGGCGCCCTGGCTACGCTCGAATTCGAACTTTGAGTGATGCTCCTCAAAGGCGTCGGAAATATATTTGAGGAAAATCAGACCGAGTACGACATGTTTGTACTCGGCTGCGTCCATACTGCCACGCAGTGTGTCAGCCATCTGCCAGAGTTGAGCTTCATAGCCAACGTTAGCACCGTTGTTACTGCCTGTTTTTTGAATCCTTTTTACTCGTGCCATATATCACCTCAACTATTTCCTCCCCTCCCACCCGATGTGCCCCACTATATCAAAAAAGGAATGTTATGACAATGAGAAGATTTCAGATATTTGACAACTCGTCAAAAAAAAGATAATCTATAAATATCGGCATCTTGGAGGAATAAGCGATGAGCAAAAAAATGATTAAAAGATTGATCTTTGGACTTTCTTTAGCTTTTCTCCTGTCCGGCCTTTTCTTTTGTATTGATAAAGATAAGGCCAATTCACTTCCCAAAAACGATAAATTGACCACGGCTAAATCTCTCGGCCTGGCGTTTGTGGAGGTCGCAAAAAAGGTCCAACCTTCTGTCGTCAATATCACCACGGAAAAGACAATCACGATCAAGCCCTGGGAAAGATTCGGTGATGATTTTTTTAAGGGAAGCCCTTTCGAAGAGTTTTTCAAGGGGTTTGGTGGTCCCAGGGAAAAAGGAAAGGAATATAGGCACAGACAGAGAAGCGGCGGATCAGGAGTCATCGTTGATAAGGAGGGATATATTCTCACCAACAATCATGTGATTGAGGGAGCGGATAAGGTCAAGGTGCGTCTCAACGATGGGAGAGAATTCATTGCCACAGTCAAAGGTCAGGACTCGAGGACAGATCTCGCTGTTCTCCACATCAAGGCGAAGGACCTCCCCGTGGCTATTCTGGGAGATTCGGATAAGCTTGAGGTCGGCGAGTGGGCCATTGCAATCGGAAGCCCCTTTGGACTGGAGCATACGGTCACCGTGGGGGTCATCAGCGCCAAAGGACGTTCAGGATTGGGAACAGGAACCTACGAAGATTTCGTTCAGACCGATGCTTCAATCAACCCCGGCAACAGCGGGGGCCCCCTCATCAATATTGATGGAGAAGTCATCGGCATCAATGCCATGATCATCCAGCCGGGAACAGGGATCGGGTTTGCCATCCCGATCAATATGGCCAAACAGATATTGAACGACCTTATCAAAACAGGCAAAGTCGTCCGGCCCTGGCTGGGGATCAGTGTCCAGGACCTCACTCCTGAGATGATGGAACATTTCAAGGTGAAAGAGAAAGAAGGAGTGCTTGTCGGGCAGGTCTATCAGGGCACAGGTGCCGAAAAAGCCGGATTGGCATCAGGCGATATCATCAAAGCAGTGGATGATAAGCCGGTAAAAAACGTGAATGAATTAGTCAAGGAAGTCCAGAAGAAAAAAGTAGGCCAGAAACTGAAACTTTCCACTGTCAGGGATGGGAAGGCGATGACCATCGAGGTCACCACCTCTGCCATGCCCGACAAGGCCGAATTACAGAAGGAGAAGGAAGGCGAGGAAAAAATGGGGGCAAGGCTTCAGGAACTAACGCCCCAGCTTGCGGCTCGTTTCCGAATAACCGGAATCAAACAGGGCGTGGTCGTCCTGGCCGTGGAGGATGGGGGTTTTGCCGACGAGATGGGCTTGCAGGAAGGGGATGTCGTTCTTGAGATCAACCGCAAGAAGATCGAGTCATTGAAGGATTTCGAAAAGGCGATGAAAGACGCCAGTGTCGAAAAGGGAATCCTTTTCCAGATCCATCGAAAAGGAAGCAGTTTCTACCTAACTTTCAAAAAATAAAAAAAGGTTATCAGGATATCGGGTGAAATCATTAAACCGTCAGTTTTTTTGTTTACTGGTATCCTGATATTCTGATACCCACAACCTGTTATCCTGGTACCCTGATATCCTTGGAATCAACCTGCGGCTTTCACAT
>VGOF01000013.1 GCA_016875975.1 Chloroflexota bacterium
ACTCGGGCAATCGAGCAAGCCACAAACACCACCCATCCCGACTACAGGGCAGTTAGTATAATCAAAGCTACCCCAAAAGTCAACAAACGTGCGAGTCCTCAAACGCGGAGTCATCGAAGCTTTGGAAAACTTGACTTATCCAGTACATGGCCTATTATAAGGAGAAGAAAATACGCTATGAGCAAATCACTGAGAAAAGATGCCCGTAAGATAATAGACCAGGCTATCCGCGCGGTTTACCCCGAGGACGCCGTCAAGAACGCCCTAAGCACAATTTACTCTGCAGATACGGCCAAAGAGCACCCAAACACAATCTCCTCCACTGATACGGCTAAAGACCCCCTTGGCGGATTCGTTTCTGGAAAAAAAATTTTTGTCCTCGCTATCGGCAAAGCCGCATGGAGAATGGCCAAGGCAGCCAACGAGAGCCTACAGCGACAAATTTCCGGGGGACTGGCAATAACAAAATACGGCTATTCGATGGGCAGAATAAACGACTTTGAAGTCTGGGAAGCTGGTCACCCCATACCAGACGAAAATAGCATCAAAGCCACTGAGCGGGCACTCAACATGGTGACAGACCCTAGGAGGAAGGACGATTACCTGCTTTTCCTGGTGTCGGGTGGAGGCTCATCACTTTTTGAATCACCTGCTGATGGGGTCAGCCTGAGCGATATTACCGAGATAACCGATCAACTCCTTAAATCTGGTGCGGCTATTCAGGAGATAAACACGGTGCGCAAGCATCTGTCCAAGGTTAAAGGGGGACGATTTGCCCAGATTGTAAAGCCTGCCCGAATTTTCAGCCTGGTGCTATCTGATGTTCTGGGAGACAAACTGGATACCATTGCTTCGGGCCCCGCTTATCCAGATTGTTCAACTTCGGAGGATGCAATTAGGATTACACAGAAATATAGCATTAACTTGTCGCCTGGAGCACTTGAAGCACTCAAACTGGAGACGCCGAAGTCACTGGATAATGTTGAGACAAGGATAATCGGCAGCCTCTCTGTTGCCTGTGCATCCGCCAAGCAAGCTGCAGAAGAGCTGGGTTATAGCGTAGCTATACTCACTACGGTGTTGGACTGTCAGGCACGCGAGGCTGGGACATTCCTGAGCGCTATTGCTCGTGAGGTTGTGCTAAGGAATCAGCCTATTCGCAAGCCATGCGCCATAATCGCAGGTGGAGAGACTGTTGTCGAGGTGCGAGGCAACGGGTTGGGTGGGAGAAACCAGGAATTAGCATTATCGGCTGCTCGCGGTATAGGGGGGCTGAAAAACGTTGTGATTGCCTCTGCGGCTACTGATGGTACAGATGGCCCTACCGATGCTGCCGGTGGAATCGTTGATGGGAGCACCATGACACGCCTGAAGAAGCAGGGAATTTCTGCAGAGGAAGCATTGGACAACAACGATTCCTACCATGCCCTGAAAGCAGTTGATGACCTGCTAGTTACCGGGCCGACAGGGACAAATGTCAACGACTTGATGTTGATGTTGTGTAAGTAGATGCTGCCAAAAGTTAGTCGATCGTATAACTGAAGTCCCCGCAATCTTGACAGGAAGCGTGGCTGTGACTAACATGGCTATATCCTGAACGCGACATTAGCGGCTGGGAAGCAAGCAGCCTGAATTTTAATGTAAGAAGGAGACGGATATGTGTGACACTCTCGTAGCGTTAGGGAATTCCACACATGACAGTTCAGTAATTTTTGGGAAAAACAGCGATAGGCCACCCAACGAAGCACAAGTGATTCGGCGATTTCCTAGAACGAAACATCGTAAGGGTTCAATGGTGAACTGTACCCACATTGAGATCCCACAGGCACCGGAGACCTTTGAGGTTCTTTTGTCATGTCCGTTTTGGATGTGGGGGGCAGAAATGGGTGTCAATGAGCATGGCGTTACCATCGGTAATGAGGCTGTATGGTCCAGAGAGAACTATGCTGACACCGGATTGCTCGGCATGGACCTTCTCAGATTGGGCCTAGAGCGTGGCGCTACTGCCAAAGAAGCTCTAGGGGTGATAATTGAACTCTTAACAAAATACGGCCAGGGCGGAAACTGTTTCTTTGGTGCACCCATGAAATATCACAATTCCTACATCATCGCTGACCCTAATGAGGCCTGGGTTTTAGAAACTGCTGACAAGTACTGGGTGGCAGAGCGTGTCAGAGATATCCGCTCAATTTCAAACGGATATACCATAGGCAAGCATTTGGATATGGCTTCGCCAGATTTGGCCAAACACGCTGTGGAGAAAGGATGGTGCCAATCTGAGCAAGACTTCGATTTCGCTCAATGTTACGGCGATGCGGGAATGAGAGAGATTGTGCACTGTGTTGAGCGCGCTGACCGTAGTGCTAAGCTTATGATGGATAACCGGGGTAAGATAACAATGGGCCACATGATGGATTACCTCAAGGATCACGACGGCTATGGTATACGTGAGTGGAATCCTGACAAACAGCTAAATACTGTCTGCATGCACGCAGGGCCTGAAGTCATAAGCCAATCGACAGCAAGCTACGTGGGGCACTTATCGAGTAAGCTTTCGACACACTGGTTTACAGGAGGTTCAAGCCCCTGTATTAGCGTTTATGTTCCATTTTATATAGGTTCTGAAATTCCGGGGGCGTTCTCGAAGGGTGAAGAGAAATTTCGAGCAGACTCATATTGGTGGAATCATGAGAGACTGGTTCGGAGCGTGCAACAAGACTATCCATCGCGAGCTAGCTCTTTGGCAAGTGAAATTGAGAAATTGCAGTCAGGCTTTCTAACAGAAGCCGAGCAAGTCACAAGGAAAGCAGTCGGCCTTTCTGCTGAGGCGAAGGCACGATTGCTGCAAAGTCTCACCAACAAGTGCGCTGAGGCTGTGCTTGCAAAGAACAGAGAATGGCTGAAACGTATTGAAAAGATGGGGCTGATTCCGCAGACCAAGAGCAGCTATCTTGATTTTCTGAAGGGTGCAAACGAGTCAGCGAAAATAACATTTTGAAATTACAGTCAACGTCAGCACCAAAGGAGAATCGCTGGCATGCTAGCTGAAGGTATTAGCATTGGTAAAGCATTCGGTATCCCTCTGAGGATACATTACTCCTGGTTTATTGTTTTTGTCCTGGTTACCTGGTCGCTGACCATCGGGTACTTCCCTCAAGCTTATCCCCACTGGAATCTGGTTACATCGATTTTTGCTGGCGTCATAACCAGCTTATTATTCTTTGCCTCTGTCTTGGTACATGAGCTTACGCACAGTCTAATTGCACGCTCTGCTGGTATTCCCATTGTGTCAATAACGCTTTTCATCTTTGGTGGTGTATCTCAGATGGGCGAGGAGCCACGACAGCCGCAGGTTGAGTTTCGCATGGCTTTCGCCGGGCCGTTAGCCAGTCTGGTACTGGGAGGCATATTTCTAGCAGGTTGGGTTTGGCTGCGGTCTGTTCCTCAATTCGAATTTGTAGCAGCCATCTGCCGCTGGCTTGGGCCAATCAATATATTTTTGGCTGCTTTCAACCTCATTCCGGGTTTTCCCCTCGATGGGGGACGCGTCCTAAGGTCGCTTTTGTGGTGGCGCAGTGGGAACCTCAATAGTGCTACCAAGATAGCCTCCAATGTGGGACGTGGTATCGGCTATCTTCTCATCCTAGGCGGCATCATCATAGTCTTTCGAGGTGACTTCATCAGCGGACTTTGGCTTGCCTTCATCGGTTGGTTTCTGGAGAACGCTGCTGCCGGCAGCTATCGCCAATTGGCGCTTCAAGATATGCTCAAAGGACACAAGGTCAGTGAACTCATGACACACGATTGCCCTGTAGTGTCGCCAGATATGGTAGTTCTGCAACTAGTTAACGAGCAGATACTAACTTCTGGCCGGCGTTGTTTTCCTGTGGTACGGAATGACCGTGTTCTTGGATTGGTGACGTTGCATGACATCAAAGCAGTACCTCGCGATCGCTGGGGTGCCAAGACAGTCGGTGAGGTGATGACTCCTCTCAGTAATCTCAAGTTGGTCGGGCCGGACGAAGAGCTTACCACTGCCCTAAAAATGTTGACTGAACAGAATATTAATCAACTCCCAGTGGTCAAAGACGGCAAAATCGTTGGTATGGTCGCGCGTGATAACTTGCTTTCTTTCATCAGCGTGCGGGGTGAGTTGGGTGCCAAATGATCGTAGTTGCTCCTGCAGACAGCCTGCCCTGCATTTCGCTACCCCCCAGTTTACGATTGAGCAGAACTGACCTTCTGATTTGACACTCACTGTGCCAGGATGTAGTATTACATGGCAATTTTCTTCGGAAGTTTTCACGGCTAATTTTGGCAGCGGAACTTTGAAGGTTATACTGCCATGATAAAGCCAAGAACTATACCCTAACGCTAACGAGAATGGACTTATCATGAGGTCTATCTACTCGCAGGCTAAGGGTGCGGTGACTGCTTCGAAACAGCAATAATCTTGTAAAACCGTGAATCGAGGTGAAGCGGTCAGGAGAGTATATCATGCGTCCGTTTAGTTTCAGACTGGCGTGTGCAAAACTTTACGATAAGGAGTGCGCTAATGATCTCATTTAGTCCTACCGAAGAGCAACAGATGATTGTAAACATGGTAAGGCAGTTCGCTGAGGATGAGGTGAGGAAGGTGTACCGGGAATGCGATGAAAGTGGGGAGATACCAGACCGTATCGTCAACACAGCATGGAGCTTAGGTCTTGTATCTACTGGTATTCCCGAAGAATACGGGGGAGGAGATGGAGAGCATTCAAGCATCACAGGTTGCCTCATTGCCGAGGAACTAGCCTGGGGTGACTTATCAATTGCTATGCATATCCTGTGTCCAGCGCTAGTGGCTTTGCCTGTTTTGGAAATGGGCACTGCCGAGCAGAAGAAGAAATATTTACCGGGCTTTTGTGGTGCCAAATACAGGCCAGCTAGTGCTGCTCTCATTGAACCTCGTTTTAATTTCGACCCATGCGCTCTCGCCACTGCTGCAAGGCTTGATGGAAATGCGTACATATTGAACGGGCAGAAATGCTATGTTCCACTGGCAGCAGAGGCAGAGACATTGATTGTCTATGCTAGCGATAACGGTACTGGCCAAGCTTTTGTAATAGACAAAGGTACACCCGGGCTAGTGATTGGGGAGCGAGAGAAGAACATGGGAATAAAAGGTTTGGCTACATACGAGCTTACTCTGAATGATTGCCGTGTGCCCAGAGAAAACCGCTTAGGTGGTGCCGATGGCTGTGATTTCAACAGGCTGCTCAACTGCTCCCGGGTAGCTTTGTCGGCAATGGCAGTAGGGGTTGCCAGAGCTGCTTTCATGTATTCCAGGGATTATGCTAAGGAGCGCGTTGCTTTTGGCGAGCCTATTGCTGCAAGACAGGCAATTGCTTTTATGCTGGCAGAAATGGCTATCGAGATCGACTCGACCCGTCTGATGACCTGGGAAGCTGCTTGGAGATTGGATAGGAAAGAGGAAGCGACCAAAGAAGCGTCGCTGGTCAAGATGTATGCTGATGATATGGTGCTGATGGTGACTGATAGGGCTGTGCAAATATTGGGTGGACACGGTTATATCCGTGAACATCCGGTGGAACTCTGGCTGAGGAACGGGCGTGGGTTTGTCACATTCGACGGTATGGCTATTGTATAGAAGGAGACTGGCAATGATTGATTTTGAACTTACACAAGAACAGAAGGATGCCATTAAGCGAGCTCATCAAATTGCTGAGGAGATGTTTCGCCCCATAAGCCGTTACTATGATGAACACGAACACGAGAGCCCTAACGAGATGATTGACACCTTGTGGTCGAGAAGACAAGAGGCAACGCTCTTTGGGGGCCTGGACCTAACTGCTGCGCTTACGGTGGAAGAGGTCTGCTGGGGTGACGCTGGTTTTTACCTGGTTGCACCTGGCCCTTGCCTTGGTGGTGCTGCTGTATTTGCCGCTGGTACTAGGGAGCAGATGGAACGCTTCCTGAAGCGTTTTAGCGAAGGTGGGCCAAAATGGGGCGCTATGGCCATGACAGAGTCTGGTTGTGGTTCAGATACCTCTGCCATTTCTACCACAGCCGTTAGAGATGGTGACGAATGGGTTATTAACGGTGAAAAGATATTTGTTACCTGGGGGAAAAGAGCGCTTGAGGAGTCTGATGGCTTTGTGGTGGTCTGGGCAAACATAGACAGGTCAGCGGGGCGTGCTGGCATGAAGTCTTTTGTGGTGGAGGCAGGAACACCTGGTGTTCGAGTGGAGAAGCTGGAGAAAAAGCTAGGAATCAAAGTCAGTGACACCGCTACTATCGTTTTTGAGAATTGTCGTGTGCCATTTGATAACATACTCGGCAGCCCAGAGATTAAGAAAGCAGCCGAGGGAAAAGCCGCTGGTTTCAAAGGAGCCATGGCAACTTTTGATGTGACCAGGCCTATTGTAGGTGCTATGGCTTTAGGGGTTGCGCGTGCTGCCCTAGATTTTGTCAAAGATGTCCTGCGCGAGGAGGGCATCGAGGTGCGCTGCGGCTCGCCGCGCAAGAACTTAACCACTATTGAGAAGGACGTGATGGAGATGGAGGCTAACTATAAGGCAGCCAAAATGCTGATACTGAGGTCGCTGTGGATGATGGGTCAATTACAGCCAAACAACCTTGAGTCCTCGATGGCCAAAGCCAAAGCCGGACTGGCCGCTACCAAGATAACCCAGAAGGCAATCGAAATCATGGGGCCACTCGGCTACTCCAGAAAGTATCTGCTAGAAAAGTGGATGCGTGATGCCAAGATCAACGATATCTTTGAGGGTACCGGTCAGATCAATATGCTCATCGTAGCTCGTAGGATACTCAATTACTCCAGGGACGAGCTAAAGTAGAATTTGCTGACCGCTCTCCTAAATGGCGGTAGTGACTTATCCAGGCTGCGCGTTTGGTAGGCTAGCCAGGTGGAAAAATTGACTTTATGACAGCTCCAAATTCTCTTAGGAGGCTGGAGAGTTCTCCTACAGTGAAAGCACATCGGGCATATCCCCAATAGCTTTCGTTGCCGGCCCCATCAACCGCCTTCACCCGCCAGTAATAAGTGCCAGGTTCGATAGTTGCGGTGTAGCTGGTTTCAAGCAATCCCGTACGCTGTGCTCCATCCCCAAGCTGGTCAAAGTTGACATTTCGCGATATTTCCAGAGTGTAAGTGACGCCGCTGGAATCGGAGACACTGTTCCAACTGAAGGTAACCTTTTTGGCTCCCCATATTCCAAAGCTGTGTCCCATGGGTGCAATTGGTATGGGTTCATGTGGTGGATGGTGGTCCTCTATCGGGACGAATGTGTACCTGACCTCAGAACCGGTCTTAGGTTCAGAGCTTGGCACGACCGGTGCTTCTTGAGATGGTACAGGTTTGACCACGGGCAAGATTTGGATTGTTGCGATACCAGACTCAGCATGCACTATGGGGATGTCTACAAAAAGTTTATGTTCGCCAGGCGGTGCAGTCGGAACAGTAAATCGCGTCTCAAAGCTTCCAGCCTGATTGGTGTTTACACGAGTACCAGTAACATTGCCGCCGAGGAAGAGCATCCCACTATCATTCGACGGGAATCCTGTACCTTTGACGCTTAGCACAGTGCCAGGCTGGGCAGATGTTGGATTAACTTTAAGACTGGGCACAACGGCAAATTGAAAATTAACTGGGTCAACGCGCCCCACTGGTGCAAACTGGATGTAATGAGCACCATACCTGGCTTCAGGCACGGTAAACGTAGCTACTACAGTATGTCCACCTTTAGGGACGCTGCCTTCTGCAAGGACAATGGTCTTCCTTTCGTCAAAAGTAGCTGCGGGACTCCAACGTATCCTATAGTCTCCCTCGAGCGAAAAACGGGAACTGATAATGCTAAGAGTTACCCGCGTGCCGACTCCTCCGGAAGTAGGTGTCAAACTGACACCACAATCACCACCTGCTCAGCTCGCACCCTCTACTATTGGCGGTAGGGCTACCAAACCCAGCACAAAGGCTAGGGTTAGGAGGCATATTAACTTGGACATATACCTTATCGTATCTACAGCACATATTATAATACCCTTGTCAACTTAGCTTTACTGGGCAACTCAAGCTTGACGTTCGGAACTTCACATTGCTACAATGCCATTTGCTTCCTCTCCTAGGAAGACTACAACCAATACAGAGGTAGAACAAGTGCACCATTTCAAATCTGACAAAATACGTAATGTCGTCTTGCTATCACATTCAGGTGCCGGAAAAACATCACTAGCTGAAGCAATATTATTCAATTCGGGAGCAATCACAAGGCTAGGTAAGACCGCGGATGGAACCACGACTTCGGATCATGATGCCGACGAGATAAAGCGATA
Source organism: Chloroflexota bacterium (assembly GCA_016875975.1). Classification (GTDB taxonomy): domain Bacteria; phylum Chloroflexota; class Dehalococcoidia; order GIF9; family UBA5629; genus VGOF01. The sequence continues at coordinate 8,356 of VGOF01000013.1, forward strand.
TATCAGCATTAATCTATCCTTGCTTCCATACCAATGGAAAGACACGAAGATAAATTTAATTGACACGCCTGGATATCCCGATTTCGTGGGCGAGGTTAAGGCAGGGCTTAGCGTCACCGAAAGCGCAGTAGTAGTGGTCTGTGCTGCATCAGGCGTCGAGGTTGGTACTGAACAGGTTTGGGAGTATGCAAGCGAGGCGAAAATTCCTTGTCTCATCTTCGTAAACAAGATGGATCGTGAGAATGCCAATTTCCTTACAGTACTCAAGGATATTCAGGCGAAGCTAGGGTCAAAGTGCTTGCCAATTCAATTACCCATAGGCTCCCAAAAGGATTTCAAAGGCATAGTGGATCTGGTAAGCAAAAAGGGATACGGTGGCACTACTAACAAGGAAATCGAGGTGCCGTCTGCTCTCATGGGCGATGTGGATTCGTATCGCGAAAAACTTGTTGAAGCAGTAGTCGAGGTTGACGATGGGCTTCTCTCCAGATACCTGGAAGGTGAAACAATCAATGATGACGAGATATATCATTGCCTGAGACAGGCTACTTTGATAGGTAAAGTTGTACCTGTGCTGGTTGGCTGTGCCATTACCAACACTGCTATTACGCCTCTAATGGAGGCGATTTGCAGTTACTTGCCTTCGCCTCAAGATAAAGGCCCGGTGAAAGTCATCAACCCTGCTACTGGGATAGAAGAAACTGTAGAGCCGGTCCCAGAGTCGCCGCTATGTGCACTGGTATTTAAGACAAGCACTGACCCCCGCGCCGGTAGGCTTAGTTGCTTTAGAGTATACTCAGGAACGATTTCCAGCAATTCTCAAGTGTGGAATACCAACAAGAATGCTGCTGAACGAATTGGCCAGCTTTTTGTTTTGCGGGGCAAGACACAAGAACCTGCCTCGGAAATGGCTGCCGGTGACATCGGAGCTGTTGCCAAACTCACGTCAACGTCCACTGGTGACACCCTCAGTCTGCGCGAGCGCCAATTTAAGCTTGCTCCTATCGGATTCCCAGAACCGGTTCTGAGCAGGGCTATTTACCCTAAGTCCAGGGCCGACCTAGACAAGATGAGCACGGCATTACCCAAGATTTGCGAGGAAGACCCAACACTCAGAATAGAACGTGACCCTGACCTTGGCGAGATGCTGTTAAAAGGCATGGGCGGGACTCATCTCGATGTAGCTGCAGATAGACTAGTGCATAAGTTCGGGGTGGAAGTCATCCTTGGTACACCAAAGGTGCCCTACAAGGAGACAATTGCTGTGCCAGTGGAAGCGGAGTACAAACACAAGAAACAAACAGGTGGCCACGGGCAGTATGGACATGTTTTTTTGGAATTGGAGCCATTACCTAGAGGTTCCGGGTTTGAGTTCGATGAGAGAGTGGTAGGCGGCGCTGTACCAAGGAACTATATCCCAGCCGTGGAAAAAGGTGTGAACGAAGCTAGACTAGAGGGCGTGCTAGCGGGATACCCTGTGGTTGACGTGAAAGTAACATTGTATGATGGCAGCTCTCATCCCGTAGACTCCTCAGAAATGGCCTTCAAGATTGCCGCAGCTCAAGCCCTAAAGAAAGGGCTGTCCCAGGGACAGCCTGTGCTGCTAGAGCCTATAATGAACCTTACAATTGCTGTGCCTGACAATTATACCGGTGACATAATAGGTGATCTGAACTCAAAAAGAGCCCGCGTTATGGGCATGTCACCTGCTCACGGAATGAATACCATCGAAGCGCAAGCACCATCGGCCGAGATTTTGAACTACGCTACCGACCTGAGGTCAATGACACAAGGGCGCGGCACTTTTGTGGTCAAATTCAGCCATTATGAGGAAGTACCGCAGCCCATTATGCAGAAAATCATAGCTCAAAAGAGCCAGCAATAGCTGCCCGATTGCAGATTCTTTAACCTGCCAGCAACTCCTTGACTTTTTCTGAGAATGCCGGCAATACCTGTTTCCAGTCACCCACAACGCCGAAGCGCGCTTCCTTAAATATGTTTGCTTCAGCATCTTTGTTAATAGCTACTACATTCTTGGAACCGGAACAGCCTGCAAGGTGCTGGCTGGAGCCGGAAACGCCCACGGCAATATAAAGCTCTGGAGCAACGATCTTGCCAGTAAGGCCGATCTGCATGGTGTCTGGTACCCAGCCGTTGTCACACGGTGGCCTAGAGGCTCCTACGGCCCCTTTCAGAACCTTGGCTAGCTCTTCTAGCTGCTTGAAGCCTTCAGGGCTGCCTATACCCCTTCCACCACAGATTATTGCCTGAGCGTCTTCGAGCTTGATACCGGCCAGTTCTTCTTTTACAGTCTCCAGTACCTTGGTTCTTATCTTGGCCACGTCAAGTTCCACTTTCAGTGGGATAACCTCGCCCTGTTTCGACGTATCAGGTGCCAATGGTGACATCGCCTTAGACCTGACAGTAGCAATCTGTGGGAATGCCTCCGAAACAAAGATGGCGCGTGCATTTCCACCGTAAACAGGTCGAGTTTCCTGCAGCAGCTTAGCCTGCGGGTCGATGCTTAGCTCCACGGTATCCATAGCTAAGCCGACACCCAATCTGAACGCCAGACGCGGAGCCAAGTCGCGTCCAATCGAAGTTTGCCCCATCAGCAGAATACGCGGTGAGATATCCTTTATAACTTTTTCCATAACCATCAGGTAGGAGTCAGTCTGATAGTCCGCTAGCATAGCGTCTTCTACTGTGTAGACCTTATCCGCTCCGGCTGCTATCGTATTCTTGGGTGCATCGCCAAGTTGATTCCCAACTAATATACATATCAACTCTTCTTTAAGCGTGTCAGCGAGTTGTCGACCGCACCCTAGAAGCTCGCCACTAATGGCAGCCAGGTTACCCTGAACTGATTCTCCTAATATCATTACACCTTTGGGTTCAGCCATGATGACCTCCTTGGTTTATTTGCATTTTAGTTTAGAATAGTTTGGACTCTCTGAGTCGCTGGGCAAGCTTGGTTCCTGCTTCCGCAGGGCTGTCTGCCTCTATGATCTCACACTTCCCCTCTTTTACCGGCTGGAAGAGCTTGAGCAGTTTATTCTTTCTACCAGCGGCGCCAATCTGCCCTGGTTCGACGCCTATATCTGCTGGCTTCCATATTACTGGTTGCTTCTTGGCAGCAGCCATGATCCCCTTCAGGGTTGCATAGCGTGCTTCACCCAACTCATTGCTAACCGTGATCAGAGCAGGCATAGTAACTTCAATAACTTGATAGCCATCAGCTATGACACGCTCGACCTTTGCTTTGCCATCAACCACTTCCACCTTCTTGGCCACTGTGACGCTAGGAATTCCCAAAAGCTCAGCTATGCCTGAGCCGACTTGACCTGCATCCCAGTCGGCTGCCTGCCGGCCGCAGAATATGAGGTCGAATTGCCCAATCTTTTTTATGGCCATTGTCAACGCATAGGCTGTAGACCAACTATCGCCGCCTTCAAAGGCCGGGTCCTCAAGCAAGATGAGTTCGTCCGCACCCATGGAGAGGGGTTTCTTCACCACATCGCGAAGCAAATTATTGCCTAAGCTTAAAACGGTTATCTTGCCGCCCTGGCTATCTTTGATTCGAAGAGCGGCTTCAACTGCCTGCTCATCGAAAGGGCTGATTACTGGTGGTACTCCGGGTGGTGGGATTACTTGATTGGAAGCGGGGTCGATTTTGAAGCTTGCAGGCGGTGCTTCGGGGTCAATAACTTGTTTGCAGCATACGATCATGTTTACGGGCATTATTTCCTCCTTCTTGTGTATGAAAATGTCGGCTGCGTCTTATCCAAGGTGATACTTTAGGACAAATGGCCCTGTTTGTCAAACATGGTGGAACGTGATTTTCACCACGCGGTTAACTCCACCGTAATCAGACAAAAAAACACAGTCAGCATGAGGAATATATCGCTTCAGTAAAGAGGATAACTCGTTGCCTTGTCCCCTGCCTATTTCCAGAAGCAGACAACTATGTGGCAATATCTTGCCTTCCAGTTGGCTGAGCAGGCTTTCTATTACTCTCAGGCCATCCTCACCGCCGTGGATTGACAGTAGAGGCTCGAAACGAGCTATCTCAGGACTTAGATTCGCCAGGTCCGGGGTTTTAATGTAGGGTAGATTGGCAATAACCAAGTCGGCAGGCTTGGGAAGCGGCTCTAGAAGATTACCCTGCAAAAGTACAACTTGCTCGGTGACGTTGTGACGCGCGCAGTTAATCCGCGCCACATCTATGGCCAAAGGCGAAATATCAATGGCACAGATTATGCTTTCAGGCAGTCCAAGAGCCAGCGCCACAGCAATAGCACCACACCCAGTTCCAATATCAGCTATGACGAGTGGCTGTCCCGAGTGCGGCTTGCTGTGTGCAAAGGTATTAGCCCATTGAAGGGCAGCTTCTACTAGAAGCTCAGTCTCCGGCCTTGGAATCAGGACGCGCTGGTCGACATAGAAGTCATGCCCATAGAATTCCTTGTGTCCCACAATATATGAAGAAGGCTCACCCAAAAGGCGACGTTCTACTAGCTGCTGCAGGAGGGCTATCTCTTCATCAGTCAGAAGGCGGTCACTTTCTGAATATAGCTGGGCTGGGGAGAGCCTCGATATGTGTTGGAGCAGAACTCTAGCTTCGAGATGGCTATAATCTACACTATTCAGACGAAAAACGTGTGTTGTTGTTTGGAGTGCTTGTGCCAAGGTCATAGCAAGCTTGCTTCAAGTTGTCTAGCCTGTTCGTTGGCCGAGAGGGCATCGATCAGCTCGTCGATTTCGCCACTGAGGATTTTGGGTAAATTGTGCAGGGTGAGGTTGATCCGATGGTCTGTTACCCTGTCTTGGGGAAAGTTATAGGTACGGATTTTTTCGGCACGCTCACCGCTACCAATTTGTGAACGCCTTTCGTCCGTTATTTCCTGAAATTGCCTGCTCTGCTCTTTATCAAGCAGACGTGCCCTCAGGACTGCCATGGCCTTTGTCCTGTTCTTCAATTGCGACCGTTCATCTTGACATGTGGCCACTATGCCCGTTGGTAAATGCGTTATGCGAACTGCTGTGGCTACCTTGTTTACATTTTGGCCACCAGCACCACCACTACGGAAGAAATCAATTTTGATATCATCCGGGCTAATGCCTATCTCTATCTCTTTGGCTTCGGGGAGGACAGCCACAGTGGCAGTTGACGTATGAATTCGCCCCGATGCCTCCGTGGTTGGCACTCTTTGGACACGGTGGACACCGCGCTCATGCTTCAGTCGGCTATAGGCACCTTTTCCATTGACTTCGAAGATGATTTCTTTGAAGCCGCTCACATCCGATTCACTGCAGTCGATAACCTCGACTTGCCAACCTTTGAGCTGAGCATAGCGGCTGTACATGCGAAAAAGGTCAGCGGCAAACAGAGAAGCCTCATCCCCACCAGTGCCAGCCCTGACCTCCACTATAGCGCTCTTGGTCTCATTTGCATCCTTAGGCAACAGTGCCAGCTTCAAATCTTGGAGCATATCCTGCTGGCGCTTCTTGAGATTGCTCAGTTCCTCTTTTGCTAAGAAGGCTAGGTCTGGTTCCAGTTTTTCCTCTAGCATGGCTTGGGTTTCCTGGATTGCCCTTACGAGAGCTTTGTAATGCCGGTACTTTGTTACAACGCCTTCTAGATTGGCTTGCTCCTGGGCTAGGGCTTGTAAACGCGATGGATGGCCAGACAGCTCAGGCTGTGCTATCAACTCATTCAGTTCTTCGTAGCGCTTTTCTATTGTTTCTAACCTGTCAAACACTGCTCTTCTCTCGGCAAATTATAACATAGCTTCGAAAATGCCCTCAAAATGGGTGATAATGCACAAACAGTTGATTTAACGCAGGTCATAGATTATATTATGGCCTGGAGGTTCGCATGTACGAAAGAATACTCGTTCCACTAGACGGCTCCGAACTGGCAGAGTGTTCCCTGCCATACGCCAGGAGAATAGCCAAGAGATTCAACAGTGAAGTCATCCTCATGATAGTCTGTCAACCGACTGGCTATCCTGAGCTTCCACTTAAAGCATACCTGCAGAAGAAGGCAGAAGAACTCCACATCGCAGGGATTCGAATCAGCCAGAAGTTGGCCCATGGTGACGCAGCCACCAAAATATTGGATTTCGCCGGCAAAAATGACGTCAAACTAATCATTATGTCAACACACGGTAGCAGTAAAGCCAGCCATTGGCCACTGGGCAGTTGCACCAGTAAGGTGCTGCAAAAGATACACGTGCCTACTCTACTGATAAGACCAAGCGGAGAGAAGACAGCGCCCTTTGAAGCCGAGATAAGGAGGATTTTAGTAGGCCTGGACGGCTCACATTTCTCCGAGGCCATTCTCCCCTACGCAGAAGGCCTTGCCGATGAGACAGGAACCGAGGTCATACTGCTCAGAGTTGTCGAACCCGTGAAGCTTCCCTTCACTGCTGGCTATGTCGAGCACGAGAAATACGAAAGAGAGATCACGGCTAAGGCAGAAGAGGAGGCTAAGAAATATCTCCAAAAGAAACGAGAGGCTTTAGCAAGCAAAGGGATAAATGCCGGTATCGCATTGCTCAAGGGGCATCCATCTAGCACCATATTGCAATATGCGAAGGAGAACAAGGTAAGCCTCATAGCCATAACCACTCACGGCTTCTCGGGCATCAG
>VGOF01000014.1 GCA_016875975.1 Chloroflexota bacterium
CGTCCCATGAGCTGCTTCACCAATTCACGAAGTGTTGACCGAATTGTTTACGGAGTAATTAATCACCTTAATGAGTCTTGGAAGGAGAAGCCCTTTATCCAATTTACACAAAACAATTGACATTACCTCGGCTACTGTTGTCGGCTCATTCTTGGATTAGAAAAGACTTCCAAGCCGGATGTAGCGAATGTGCCCAACGTTACATCGCTAATGCAAATCAAGTGTCACTTTGGGGAGATTTTGCGTATGCTGTTGGACTTGCACCTGGGACACGCCCTCTCCCTCACCTCCTGCTTGATACTCTCGGGTATGGAATATTCGTAGCCGCAACGAAGGCATTTGTAGGATTCCTCCATTTTTACGAAGACCTCCTTGCGCGCGCTGCTTTGGGACTCTTCTCGCTTTTCCTTTGCTTCTCTTCCCTGAGCATCTTCTTGGTACGCTCCATCTCCTCCGAAGTCACTTTCTGGCGCAGCTCTTCCATCTCGTGCATAATCTGGGCAAACCTGGGGCCTTCAGCAGCGCTGATCCATTCAAGCTGAAACCGCTCTGGCCTGATGCCAAGCTTTTCCAGTCGATCCCATATCTTATCCACGCGCTTCATCGTCCAGTGATTGGCATTGATGTAGTGGCAGTCGCCTATGTGACACCCCGAGAGCAACACGACGGGAGCACCAAGCTCGAAGGCATACAAGATGAATTGCTCGCTGACACGTGCACTGCACATAACCCTGATGAAGCGGTTATTGGTCGGATACTGCATCCTCGATGTGCCCGCTAAGTCCCCTGCAGCATAGCTACACCAGTTGCACAAGAAAGTTATTATCTTTTTCTCCGGCTCTTCTGCCAGCGCTGCTCTAATCTGGGCCAATATGTACTCGTCCTCAAAATGCTGGATTTGGATAGCACCAAAGCGACATTCGGCAGCACAGGCACCACAGCCGGCACAAGCAGCCGCAGTGATATGTGCTCCAGTCTTGGCCTTGACATCTACTTCAATAGCTCCATAGGGACAAACGCGGTTACACACGCCGCATGAAGTGCATTTCTCAAGGTCAACTACCGCCTTAATTGCATCGCCACACACTGTGCCTGCATTCAGCAGGATAGAGCTTCTAGCTACCGCTGCACCGGCCTGCGTGACACAGTCTTTTATATCCTTCGGCGCTTCAACAGAGCCAGCGAAGAAAATACCTGGCGTAGGAGCATCCACCGGCCTCAGCTTGGGATGCGCCTCCATGGCAAAGCCATCGGCAGTCTGAGAGATATTCAGAACACCTGTTAGCTGCTTCAAGTCGTCGCTTGGATGCAATCCCACCGACAATACCAACATATCAAGCTCGTGTTCCTCTACTTTGGAGGTTGTAGTGTTCTCTACCCTTACCCTGAGGTTCTTGGTAACCGGGTCCTCGGCCACCACACCTGGCAGGCCACGAATGTAACGGACACCTACTTCCTTGGAACGACGGAAAAGGTCTTCGAATCCCTTTCCATAAGCACGTATATCCATATAAAAGACATAGACTTCGGCGCCGGGATAGTGCTCATCTATAAGTAGGCTGTCTTTAATTGTGTTCATGCAGCAGACGCTAGAGCAATAGGGATTGCCCCTGTTGTCAGTCCTCGACCCGACGCACTGGATGAAACCGATGCGCTTTGGCGTTTGGAGGTCAGAAGGGCGAAGCAGCTTGCCTTCGGTGGGACCACCACCGCATATCAGCCTCTCGAACTCCATAGTCGTAATAACATTTTCAAAACGAGTATAGCCATACTCATCTAGAATAGTGGGGTCATAAATGTCCATGCCTGTAGCTACGATAACAACACCAACGTTAAGCTCTACCACCTCATCCTTCATGTTCAAATCAATACACTGCTTTTCACAGACGTCAACGCATTTGTCACAAGTTACAGGGTTGTTCCCGAGGCAGTTTTCCATGTCGATAATATAGGAAGACGGAACAGCCTGGGGAAAGGGGATATGGGCAGCTTTCCGCGAGGAAAAACCCTGCTGAAAGGCATCAGGGACAACTACCGGGCACACCTCAGCGCACTTGCCACAGGAGTTACATTCGACTTCATCAACGTAGCGTGCCTTCTTCCGTACGCGGACTTTGAAATTACCTACATAGCCTGAAATCGATTCCACCTCGCTATAAGCCATAAGCTTTATTCGCGGATGGCGCCCGGCATCCATCATCTTAGGTCCGAGCACACATATAGAGCAGTCCATCGTAGGAAACGTCTTGTCCAGTTGAGCCATAATCCCTCCGATGGATGGCTGTTTCTCGACCAAATATACCTGGTGCCCGGAATCAGCCAGGTCAAGTGCTGCCTGAATGCCGGCAACTCCGCCACCGATTACTAATGCGGCATCTGTCACCGGTATCATTGTATCTTGGTGTGGCTGCAGCAACCGAGCTTTAGCAGTAGCCACTTTAACAATGTCCCTGGCTTTAGCGGTTGCTGCTTCCCTGTCATGCAAATGAACCCAACTGCATTGTTCCCTGATGTTAGCCATCTCCAGGAGGTACGGATTAAGACCCGCTTCAATGATGCAATTGCGAAAAGTAGGCTCGTGCATTCGGGGAGTACAGGAGGCTACCACCACGCGATTGAGGCGATTTTCAAGGATATATTTTTTAACTTCAGCCTGCCCCGGCTCGGAGCAAGTGTACTTATTTCTGACCGCAACAATTACTCCGGGAAGAGCTTCGGCCTCTCGACGCACCTCCTCACAATCCACAGAACCAGCTATGTTGAGGCCACATTCACAGACAAAAACCCCGATTCTGATTTCCTCTTCAGACAAGCGTCTCCTCTCTCATGTCAAAAACGACTCTGCAATAAGGCTAAAAATGTCTTTAATCTTGACCTTCTTAGTGCCGACATCGCCGGCATCCTTCTGAGCACACTTAAGATGTATCTGGCACTTGGGACATGCAGTAACCATCACTTCGGCACCAGTATCTTTTGCCTGATCCAGCCGTTCGGTTTGTATTTGTTTGTGAACTGAGTCGCAGTATGCCCAAGGACTAGCACCACAGCATAGCGCCTTTTCTCGGTTATCCACCATTTCCACGAGCTTCAATCCCTCTATTGACGTTAGCAAAGCTCGTGGCTGGTCAAATATCCTCGAATACCTCCCCAGAGTACAAGGGTCATGATATGTCACCGTCTCAGTCAGCCTGCCCATGGCTAGCCGCCCATCGGCCACGAGAGGAGCTAACACCTCTGTTGCGTGAACCACCTGCATATTCCACTTCTCCACAAACTTAGGATAATCGACCTTCAGCGTGTAATAGCACTCAGGGCAGCTGGTGACAATCCTTTTTACTCCTTTACTACTGAACTCATGTGCGTTGGCATTTGCCAAGGTCAGGAAACCCTTCAGGTCGCCTATGAGCAACAAGTCACGTCCGCAGCAACGCTCGCCGTCTAATAACCTGAATGGTATTTGAGCACGGTTCAACAGCCTCAGTGCTCCCCTTGTCCCCTCAACAGTGTTCGTATTCAGGTCGCTGAAGACAACGTCGAAATACGGGGCACATCCCACGAAAAAGGCGGTGTTGCTCTGCTTATCAACCTCTATATCTTCCGGAAGCCAGTCGAAATTTTTTGCCTTGATGTTTCTGTGGCCGGCAATGTGCATTGCCGTCTGCATTATGCCACCGTGGTTATATTGAAGCTCAGCCCCCTCCGCAACGGCCTTATATCTCAGTGACCTTATGAAATCTGTATATTTCACATTGTAGTTACACCGCTCCATGCACATATTGCAGCTCAAGCAAGACCATACCGCGGCGTCAACAGGCCCCGAGCCATTGCGCCTCAAAGCCCCCTGCACAATGAGACGAGGATTGAATTCATGGTCATACCTGGCAACAGGACAAACTACGGTGCACTTACCGCAATCCAGACAGAGCCGGATTCCTGTTTCCTTGATGACCCTTGTCAAATCAACCATCAAACCACCGTGCGATGCAAGACATGGCTATCGTTTAGTAGTGGCTCCAGCAGCACAGCGTGAGCGCAGGCCTACGGCCTTCGCAGACTTCTTGGCAGGGGATTTTTGAAGCCCTCGAAACAGTTTAGCAACCTGCTCTACAAACCCATGTCCATCAAAGGCAGGCAGTTGCGTCAGAGCCAACCTCTCTTTGGGCATGCCGAGCAGTTCTAGCATTTGTCGTGCCTTCTCATATTCAGCAAGCACACACTTACTATCGCTCTCGAAATGGCACTTGCCTGGCTCACATCCCAAAAGCATTACTCCCTCCGCACCCAGCTCAAAAGCTTTGAGTATCAGGCCGGCATGGAGACGGGAGAGACAACGTACCCGAACAACCTTTACTGAAGCAGGATAGGAAAGCTCCATGTAAGATGCCGCCTCCAAACAACTCCAGCCATCCCAGTTACAGGCAAATACCAGTACGTCGGGAGCCGGCTTCTTTGTTCCGAATATGTCCGGGGCTTGCCCCTTGGAAAGCAACGAGCCTAAAACGAGTTCAATCTGCTTATCACTTTGCGATTGTTGAATTACGGCACCGGTATCGCAACTGCTAACACACATCCCGCAGCCGTAGCACAAAGCCTTATCCACAAAGGCGTATGGAACACCACTGTCGCGTACTCTCATTTCGATGTAGGGACATACCGCTGCACAGTCACCACAGCCACGGCAAGCCTTAGCATCGATATCTACTGCCATTGCCCGTGAAGTCACGTGTCCCTGGCTCAAATACGAGGATAGTCGCGCAGCAGCAGCAAGTCCGCGCATCACCTGTTCCTCAGGCGCATCATCGGCACCAAGCGACAACAAGAACAATCCTGCCGTCTCTCTAAGCGTAACCTCGCGCAGAAGGTCGCTACTGGTACCAGCCGAAACGTCCGATTTATTCAATCGAGACATGAGGCGGCTGAGCAACTCTCCGGAGTTCGGTGTAACTGTGCAGAATGGCTTCTGACTTAGTTCTTCAGTATCAATCATCACTGCACCCACAGTCACTTTATCACCAGTTTGGCTATCTCCAAGCAAAGCCTCATATTTCCCAGGGACACCGCGAAGTTCAAGACTGCTTGGCCAGGGCCTAACGACGACATCAGATTCTGCAAGCTCCGAAAGCCCAAGAGAGGTCAACAAGGAGGAGATTTGACTTTGCTGTCTCGATGTCTGTCTTGCCAAAACCACTGCTCCATAGCCTTGAGAGATAAGCGCTTGTGCTGCGGTGATATTGGCAACCCCACCACCAATTATGAGAGCACTGGGTAAGATATCGTTCCTGCTACGATTAGCCGGCAAGGCACAGGTGACAGCGCTGATACCGGCAGAGACCATCCGCAAGGCTTTTTGTGTAGCGCCATCGGCATCGTCTTTATGTACCCAAGCACACTGTTCCCGTATATTGACAAACTCTAATTGCACACTGCTATCCCCACCAAAGTGTTCCCTCAGGTGCTTGAGACACATTGCTCGCCTATCAGTACAGCTATAACAAACTTGGCCCAGATTGCAGCATCTGCAGCCTGCGAGAACTAGGCCAGTCAATGACGCTTCGCTGGCTTTTCGAGCCATGAAAGATGCTCCCTCAGTAGTACAAGCCTGCGGCAGCTCCTCAACAAAGACCACAGAAGGCGAAGACAAGAGCTGCTTGGCAATCTCTGCGAAATCGACTACGGAACTGATACTATCACCACAACGACACAAAAAGACCCCTAGAACTGCATCACCAGTTGCCATAGTGGGCAAAGCCAAGCTAGGGGAAGGAGAGCTGGCATCGGCTTCTTTTAGCTCAGTTACAGTGGTCACTTTCGGCTTGATTTTCAGAGCAGTGCTCATAGCCACAGCCGTTGCTCTATTAAGCTGAGCTATGAGCTCTCGGTCGGGCTGGGAACAAACTACTGTGATGCCATCCTGACCGTTATTCCATGCGCGTTTTGCTGCTTCCCTGGCGTGTGCTGAGTTGTCATCAACAAACTTGATTACCGCCTCTGCTCTAATATCTGCGCGCTTAACATCATCATCATGGAAAACTGCACCTAGCTGGCACGTTGCTACACATTCCAGACACTGGCTGCACATGGCACAGTTAAGGCAACGCTGTGCCTCTTGCAGCGCTGCTTTCTTTGATAAGCCGGTGGTGGTCTCCTCAAAGCTGCTAATCCTCTCCTGGAGTGATATAGCGGGCATTGGTGCCCGCTTATAAGGCATAGCCTCAACGGACTTAATATCAACTTCTGCAACCGCTTCAGGTTCAAGGGTACGCCCAATAGCAAGGTCACTTTTTTGCAGATACCTGTCGATAGACTCTACGGCCCTCAACCCTGCTGCCATAGCTTCTACAACGTTATTAGGGCCAGTTACGCAGTCACCACCTGCAAAAACACCGGGGATACTTGTCTCAAGCGTCAAAGGATTAACCTTGATAACCCCTGTCCCCCTCTTGAGCGATAGGCCGTCTATGCCCAGTTGAGAAGCATCGGGAGACTGGCCGACAGCTACAACAACGTGGTCGGCTTCTATGACGAAATCAGTGCCGGGTATCGGCTTTGGCCTATGCCTGCCATTGGGCATAATCTCATTGGTCAATTTTGTCCTCTGGCAGCGTACCCCTGTGACCCTTCCACCTTCACCTACAATCTCTACTGGCATGGCCTGATACTCTATGGTCACGCCTTCTACAATGGCTTCTTCCACCTCTTCTTCAGCAGCAGTCAATTCTTCAGGGATTGTCCAACTCAGTATCTTGACTGCGGCTTTATTCCATCTGATGACAGCTCTTGCTGAGTCTACGGCACTATTGCCATCACCGATGATGGCAACATTCGCACCTACAAAGGTATCAACTTTCAGATTTAAGGTCAGCAGTAGCGACATACAGTCCACCACGCCGTCAAGCTCTTCCCCTGGGATATTGAGCTTGTTATTTCGTTGGGCGCCGATAGCCAGGAAAAAGGCTTTGAAGCCACGTTCCTTAAGGTAGGTGAAGGTGATATCACGTCCCACGGTTATACCGGTCCTGACATCTATGCCTAAACTTCTGATGGCCTCGATTTCCTTCTCGCGGACCTCTCGAGGAAGGCGAAAGCGTGGAATGCCAGTAGCTAGCATGCCGCCGACAACGCTGTGAGATTCAAATACTACAGGCGAATACCCACGGCGTTTCAATTCCCAGGCCGCTGTAAGGCCTGCAGGGCCACTGCCTATAATCGCTATCCGGCCTTCCCGCGGCATATCTTGGGTAGTCCCCTTCCACGCAGGAATTGCTGTAGCCTTATCGGCTGCATAGCGATGAAGTGCACGTATTGACACGGGAGCATCGAGCTTGTCACGGGTGCAGTTTGCCTCACATGGGTGCCTGCAAACTCTTCCCAGTATGCCACTAAGTGGCGCTGCTTCAGCGATTAACTCAGCCGCCCTTCCCACCTTGTCATTTGCCAGCAATGAGACAAACCCTTGTACATTGATGCCCAGCGGACATGCTACATGGCAAGGCGCCATGCCGTTCTTGTCGATAACATAGGCCGAGGGAACAGCTTTTGGTTCTAGGAGAGGCTTGTGTATGGCTCCATGGGTGATCTTCTGGTCATCTATCAGTGTAGTCAACCTGACTGAACACTCAGTCTGGCAACGACCACAACCAGTACATAAGTCCGTCTGCACAAATCTGGGGCGTTGCAAAACATCGAGTGTGAAACCATTGCCATCCTTCACCATGGACTGAACTTGAGCGCCACTATACAATGTCACCAGCGGATGGCTCATAGTCCGCAGCAGGAGTGGCCAAAAATAGCGCTGTCCCGGCAGTAGTTCAACTGATGTGGCTGCAGTGGTACCATTGCAGCCAAGAGAGAGTGAGTCCGTGATGAGCTTGACATCAATTCCCATTTGGGCCAGGCTGAGCGCTGTCTGTACAGCAAAGATGCTGTTGCCAACAATAGCAGCACCAGGTAAAGCGGCAGCGTCATCCGCCATTTGTATGCCCGCTGTCATATTTGTATCCCATCTCGAAGGCCTTCATATTGAGTTCCTCGGTCCCTCGGGGTATAGAGTCCAGGATGGCTTTCTTCAATGCTTCGTAGGACACGATGTCGCTCTTAGCTGCCAAGAACCCGAGTACGATAATATTGGCTACAACAGGTCGCCCTAGTTCCTGGGCCATTCTGCTGGCTGGTATGCAAAATAGCCTGGGATTGACGTGGGGAGCAAAGCTCACCAGGTCGGAGTCAACTATTACCAACGTGTCAGGCTGCCCAACTTGACCATATTCTCTGTATGCCTCTTGGGACAATATTACCTGTACCTGGGGGTTAATCACGTAGGGATAGCCTACTGGGGCCTCGCTTATTACAACCTCAGCACGGCATGAACCACCGCGCGATTCGGGCCCGTAGCTTTGCGTGAGCACTGCAAATTTACCATCATATATCGAGGCAGCCTTGCCTACTATGGAGCCAGATAACACGATGCCCTGGCCACCGAAACCAGCTATTCTAATCTCTCTTCTCCGCATTGCTCTTTTTACAGATATACTCTATTGCGATTGGCCTGTACCTATGTGCCAGTCTTGGTTTTCGATTTTTGTTTGGCCCTGACGGTTACTTGACTGAGACATTCCCCGAGTGTAGGCCGTTCTACGTCCACGAATTTACCAACTATATAGGGCCATTCAACTCTATTCCAGCATCCTTTGGGTCTGCGCCGTTGCGTATTACGCTCTTCTCCTGGTAATAACGTAGCGAATCCAGTCCCTCCGGCTCCTTATTCATACGTCCGTAAACCACGGGACACGGACCAATGGCCTCTATGAAGCTAAAGCCCGGTTTGAGCAAGGCCTCAGCAATAGCCTTTTCCAGTTGCCTCAAATGCAAGACTGTCCATCGAGCCACATAAGACGCTCCGCTGGCCGCCAAGAGATAAGGCAGGTTGAAAGGCGACTCAAAATTACCGTAAGGAGTGGTAGTAGTACGAGCGTCAAAAGGAGCAGTTGGCCCAACTTGCCCACCAGTCATCCCATAGTTGAAGTTGTTCACACAAATTACAGTCATATCTAAGTTACGCCGGGCAGCGTGGATTAAGTGGTTACCCCCTATAGCCACTAAGTCGCCATCTCCAGAAAACACAGTCACATTCAGTTTCGGATTTGCCAGCTTCAAACCGCTGGCAAAAGGAATAGGACGACCATGAGTAGTATGAAAAGAGTCAAGCTTGACATAGCCAGCTACCCTGCCGGAGCAGCCTATGCCAGAGACCACACAAATAGAATCTGCATCCAATCCCGCTCGGTCGATTGCCCTGAGAAAGCAACTCATGACTGGCCCTATACCGCAACCAGGACACCAAATATGCGGCAACCTGTCTTGTCGCAGGTATTTCTCAATGGATTTATCGTCCACAACTGTATTGGTAATCAACATACTGCTTCTCGTATTGCTGTGAGGATGTTCTCTGGAGAATGCACACTGCCCCCCATGCAGGGCACAAGCACTGTTTTGGCGCGGTCAGCAGCACAACGCTCCACCTCGAAGACAATTTGCCCGGCATTTATCTCGGGCACAATGAATGATTTGGCCTGCTGTGAAAGCTCTTTGATGCGGTCCTCCGCAAAGGGCCATATCGTAATTAGCTGTAATAAGCCAGCCCGAATTCCATCGTTCCGGGCCAGTTCTACAGCGAATTGCGCGATGCGGGTAGTAATTCCATAGGCACAGACAACGATATCTGCATCCTCCAACTGAAATTCGCGGTACTTAATTATATCGTTCTTATTAAGACGTATCTTATCCACCAGACGCCGAATTAGTTTATCTTGTGCATCGGCTGTCATGACAGGATACCCTCTCTCATCATGTGTCAGGCCGGTGACATGGAAATGATAGCCCTCGCCGGCAATAGCCATCGGGGGTACGAGGTTATCACTCGCCTGGTAGGGAAGATACTCGTTCGGACTTACGCTGGGTCGCCGCCGTTCAACAAGAGAATCGGGGTCGACATACGGTATCACCACCTTCTCGCTCATATGGCCCACGACCTCATCTGACATAATAAGCACAGGGACCCTGTATTTCTCAGAGAGGTTAAAGGCTTCTATCGTGAGGTCGAACATATGTTGAGGAGAGCTTGGCGAAAGGGCGATTATTTCATAGCTGCCATGTGACCCCCAACGAGCCTGCATCATGTCTTGTTGTCCTACAAGTGTGGGCAGACCAGTAGATGGCCCTGCACGCTGGATATCAACTACAACGCAGGGTGTTTCTAGCATCACCCCTAATCCGATATTCTCCGTCATCAGGCTGAATCCTGGACCTGAGGTGGAAGTCATAGCTTTCACACCGGCCCACGAGGCGCCCAAGACAGCACAAATAGAAGCAATTTCGTCTTCCATCTGGATATAGGTACCATCCACTTGAGGAAGGCGTAGGCTCATTCTCTCTGCTACCTCGGTAGCTGGAGTGATAGGATAACCAGCGAAAAAGCGGCAGCCAGCGCTGATGGCTCCTTCAGCACAAGCCACATCCCCGTTAATGAAGAATTCTCCGACTAATGCCTGGTTGTCAGTCATGTAACTAAAAACGCCTGGTTACTCTAATGGCTTGCTATTTTGGATGACTTTTACAGCAAATTCTGGGCAGATTACCTCGCAGAAGCCACAGGCTAAACACTTCCCTTCGTCAACCACGGCTGCCAGCAGATATCCCTTAGGATTAAGCTCGTTGCTCATCTGCAGGACTTTTCTGGGGCAGAACTCCACGCAGTAACCACACCCTTTGCATCGCTGCTTGTCAATAAATACATGACCGGCAGCGGGGGCCTTCTCAACATGGTCTAATGGCTTTCTCCACAGCTTGGCCATACAATCGTTTTAGTATACCAAGTCCCTGCATCTCGAACAACTTGACGATGGCTATGGTTACTACGCGCCCTGACAGATTTATCGGAATGCACTGGTTCAATCCCCCGCAGCTCATGCGAGGTACAGAAGTAATCACCGCCGACAGAACTTCCCAAGAAACCCTCAACACCTTGTCCGCTCTATGCAAAAGGCTAAATAAAGAGCCTGGCATATGTAAGGATTCGCCGGGGCTCATCGTCAATAGGCCGCTCCAAATTATGGTATAGCGCCTAAACATGTTCGATGAAGGCGTAGCTCAGCCAGAAGATATAGATACCGCGCTGTAAGGGGCCAGCGGATTCAGAATGGGACCTTTCGAGCTATGAGACATGGTGGGAATGGATTTGGCGCCAGCCGGGATGATGTCCCACTATCGGGAGCTGATGCGCGAGCAATTTAAGCCACCACGCTGCCCGGTGATAAAGGTCAGAGCCGGAGAGTTGGGAAGAAAAACAGTCCGTGGCTTTTACGAATATGATCGCTACAGTCCTTCCCCATATGATGAATTTCCCCCCAAGTTGATAGTCTGCCCAGTCTCAGGCATGGTTCACCTCACAAGCTAGGTTCCCTGGCAATAAGCATTTCCTGAATTCCTAATCGCAATACGACGGTGTGAACAAGCAGAGACTATCCTGGCTCTCTTCCTAATATAGCCACAGCACTCACTTGAGGCGGACCTCCAAAAGTATGCGATAAGCCTAGCTTCACATCTTTTAACTGCCGCTCTGGCGATTGTGCCTTGCCTTGTATTTGCTTATATACTTCGTAGGTCATTCTCAGGCCACTTGCTCCTATCGGATGTCCGAAGCATTTTAAGCCGCCGTCGGTGTTGACCGGCAAGCCTCCTCCAAGCTCAAAGAAGCCTGCATCGATATCCCCCTTAGCCCCACCCCTGGCGCTGAAACCGAAGTTTTCATAAATAATAAGCTCGGTTATGGTGAAGCAATCATGAACCACGGCAATGTCAATCTGTTCGCGGGGACTGCGTATTCCGGCCTGCTGATAAGCCTGTTGCGAGGAATCAACCAGGCTATTCCAGGTGAGCCAATCGAACTTCGGGCGTGTATGCGGAAGCAAGGAATCGAAAGACATCCCTATGCCCTTTATGTAGACAGGGTCTTGTCTGAATTTCTTGGCCTGCTTCGCTGGGACCAGGATAGCCGCAGCAGAACCATCGCTATTACCACAGCAGTCAAAAAGACCCAACGGCCAGGCAATAATGGGGGCCTTAATAACCTGCTCCAAAGTTATCTTGTTGTGAAAATGTGCTTTTGGAGACAGACTACCATTGTAATGATTCTTGACAGCGATTTTTCCTATAATTGTCTTGCCTTCTTCCTGACTTAATCCATAGGTGTGGAAATATCGCGTGGCAATGAGGGCAAAAGAGCCCGGAGACGTTCGTCGGGCTTCAAGCACGGGCCCCATACCGCGGCCAGTACCAAGCCCTGGGAAACCTGTGTCTTTTAGCTTCTCCACACCAAGAGCTAACACCACATCATACATGCCTGAAGCAACACCGAAACAGGCATTGCGCAGAGCTTCGTGGCCAGTGGCACACCAATTCTCTACTCGGGTAACAGGGATGCGGTCAAGTTTCAATGAGTTTGTGGCATGTGTGCCGCCAATGCCGATGGCTGGCGCAGTAACTGTGCCAAACCAGCATGCCTGGATATCCTTGGGGTCAATTCCTGCATCTTCATAAGCCTCGTAGGCGGCTTCTATAGCCAAGTCATCAAGGCCAGCATCCCAACGCTCTCCAAATCTGGCGCACCCCATGCCTATTATGGCAACTTTGTCCTTTATATTTTCCATCTGATGCCACCTCGTCTATCTTACTGGTCGGCACTTCCAGAAATAGTTATACATGCCTGTCCCTTCATAGATCCTCCTGAAAGTCATCTCCACAGGCATGCTTATCTCGATTTCACGCGGGTCACAATCTGTCATCATGCAATAGATCCTGGCATTGTCTAACTCGGATTCAATAACTATCTGTGGTATTACCGGGTCATCACTCCTACCAGCCAAATTGTCCAGAGAAAACGTGTAGACCGTCCCTCTCCTATCCGACAACCTGATCTCCGCATAATTGTCCTTGGCCTGGCATCCGTAGCACACCCTTTGTATAGGAAATGTGACCAAACCACAACTCTTGCACTTGCTACCATGAAGCCGAATCGAGGAACTACGTTCACGCCAACTGGCACTAGCGGAGGGGAAAAGACGGAAGGGTTCTCCAGGTTGTGGTTCTAGGAGTCCCCGGTAGCTTAGATACTTTTCGTAACTGGGCAATGGTTTTTTTGAGGCCAGATAACCCTTTACCCCACGCTTATTATCTTTGGACTTCGCCTCTCCTGTAACTTTCAGCAGGAAAGCATCGCTACCATCTCCATAACTTGCCAATAGCAGTGTATCGCCCGCCTTTGCCTCCTCCAGGGCTGCTGCTAGCATCAGCAGAGCATGAGCACAGCCACAGACCCCTACCCTATCGAATAAAAGGTCCTGGACTTGTTTCTGCACATCAAGCCCCAAAGCCTTGGCAAGCTGTTGCTGAGCTCTAATATTGGGGGCGTAAAGTATCGCCTTGCTGATAGACTCCGGCGAGAGCTTCTCTTTCTTCAGCAAGCCGGAAACAGCTTTATGCACATTCTCGATATATCCCTTCTCAACAATGAAGCGGTCTTCCCAGGATTGAACATAGACATCCTTATCCAATCTCCAAACATCGTACATCTCGTTAGAAATGGAATAACGTGCCTCAAAAGTAGCTACTGGTGAGCTGGAATTCCCAATGAGAAAAGCTACTGCAGCATCGCCGAAGCTTTGTTCATAATCAGAGCGCGGGTACGCCAGACGACAGTCAGAGGCAACAACAAGCATACTATGAACTGAGCTACTGTTGACCGCATCTAGAGCCGCGCTTAATGCGTTAGTGCCTGAACGCAGGCTATTACTATAATCAGCGGTAATGATTTCTGCCCTTAAGTCGGCGGCAGTAGCGACCAATGCCGCACACTGCTTTTCGCGAAAAGGCGAAGCAGTCGAAGCAAAATATAGACCATCAACCGTATCATGGTTCACACCTGCCAAGCAATCAAACGCAGCCTCTACAGCCATGGTCACAGTATCTTCGTCGTTGTTGGCTACACTTCGCTCACCACCCAAGGATTGCCTCCCCCACGCTGCTGCCATAGCGTCTCTGGCAAGTCGCCACAAGGGAATATAAGCGCCGCAAGAGATTATCCCTGCCATATAACCTCCTTAGACAAGGGTCTTCTAGCTTAAAGTGCAAGTCCTCTCATACTGGGCTAAAGCTCGACTTCTTTTAAATCAGGCGCGACCTTGAGTCGAGGCTCGGTGACAGCCTGCACTTCGTCTGGTGTCCAGCCTGGGGCAAGCTCGCGTAACACAAGACCATCTTTGGTCACCTCGAGCACAGCTACGTCCGTAATTATCAGGTCAACGCATGCTGGCGCAGTCAATGGGATTGAGCATTGCTTGACTATCTTGGGCTTACCATCTTTGGTAGTATGCTCCGTAAGACAGATTACCCTCTTGGCATTGAAAGCAAGGTCCATACCCCCACCTATGTTGCCAACGCCCCTGCCCGGGAACATCCAATTGGCCAGGTCACCCTTTTCCGAAACCTCAATAACTCCTAGCATCGTAATATCGACATGGCCACCCCTGACCATCAGAAACGAGTCGGCGTGGTGGAAGAAACACATGCCAGGCAAAGGCGTGATGTATTGCCCGCCAGCATTAACCAGGTCGACAT
>VGOF01000015.1 GCA_016875975.1 Chloroflexota bacterium
ACCGGCGGCGTCGGTCTTGTCCCAGGAATTTGGCGACAGCTTTTTCTTCAACAACGCCGGCAGAGTAGTCACCATTTAACAACTTAACACCCCCATCGTCACTCGTAGCTTGAATCCTGCAACTTGCATCTTGCATCTTCCCCCACAGCATTGCAAGTCCTCCACTGAAGGACGAAACAATCTCTCTGTCCTCGCCACAACTGGAAACCCGTTAAGTGCGCTTCCAGACTGTCCCTTTGGGTGTATCTTCGAGAGCTATGCCTGATTCGGCTAAGCGGTCGCGTATCTTATCGGCCAGTTGCCACTGCCTGGCCTGGCGCAGGTCATTGCGCAGCGAGATTAATAGCTCGATAAAAGGCTCTGCAGCCAGTGCTGGTTTTCTAGGTTCCTCCAGCGTGAAACCCAGCACCCCAGCCAACTCTGCCAGGGTACGACGCGCCTGAGACACGTCTTGCCGTTCCTCCTGAGCACGATTTATGGCCCGCGCCAGGTCAAAGAGCACAGCAACAGCCTGGGCAGCATTGAAGTCATCATCCATACTCTCGATAAACCTAGCCCTAAATGGCTCGCCGTCTAGAACATCATTGCTGGCAGTCATGCCCGTGTCTTTGGCTGCCTGTCTTAGTCTTTCCATGCCTGTTTCGGCTGCCTGCAAAATTTCATCACTGAAGGTTAGAGGGCTACGGTAGTGTGAACCCAGGATGAAAAACCGAATGGCATCAGGGCTATATCGCTCCAGTGCCTGTTTCACAGTGACCAGATTTCCCAGCGATTTGCTCATTTTGTCGCCGGCCAGTTGCAGTAATCCGTTGTGCAGCCAGTATCTGACAAAGGGGATAACACCGGTGAAGGCCTCTGACTGAGTTATCTCATTCTCGTGGTGCGGGAAAATCAAGTCCTGTCCACCACCATGTATATCGATGCTCTCACCTAGATATTTCAGCGACATGGCACTGCACTCGATGTGCCAACCGGGCCTGCCCCTACCCCAGGGACTTGGCCACGAAGGTTCACCGGGCTTGGCAGCCTTCCACAGCGCAAAATCAAGGGCAGCTTCTTTCTCAGCTTCCTCGACACCACCGCTGGACTTCATCTCCTCCACATCCTGATGTGAAAGCTTACCATAGTTGGGGAAAGCTTTTACCCGAAAATAAATGCTGCCAGCAGATTCGTAAGCATATCCCCTATTTATCAATCCTTGAATCATCTCGATAATTTTGGGCACTTCCTCGGTAGCTCTGGGATAGACATGCGCGCGCATGATATTCAAGGCGTCCATATCCCTGAAATACTCAGCGACGTGTTTCTCGGCCAACTCCTGCGGTGGAATCCCCAATTTCTGAGCACGGTTGATAATCTTGTCGTCGATGTCGGTAAAATTCTGCACGTGCCTCACCTTGTAACCTCGAAATTCCAGATAACGCCTGATTACATCGAAGGTGACATAGCTCATAGCATGGCCAATATGGCAATCGTCATAGACGGTAACACCACAGACATACATAGTAACCGTATCACCCTTGGGTTGGAAATCCGCCTTACGGCCAGATAGGGTATCAAATACTCTCATCAAGTCTCCTCCGCAGACATTGTTATTCGTTTTCCTCCACCAGAGCTACAGCGTAAGCAGCTATGCCCTCCCCCCTACCCGAAAAACCCAAACCATCGGTAGTGGTCGCCTTGACCATCACCCTTTCCTGCGAGATGTCCAGAGTCTTGCTGATACGCTCACGCATGTCATCGATAAAATCCGACAGCCGCGGTTGCTGAGCCACAATAGTAGCATCGACATTGCCAACTCTGAATCCTTTCGCTTTGACCAGCCTGTTGACCTCGTCGAGCAATCTCAAACTGGAAATGTCCTTGTATTTGGGATTCTTCGAGGGAAAATGGGTGCCAATGTCTTTGAGGCCACCAGCACCCAGGAGGGCATCGATTATGGCATGGGTCAATACATCAGCATCGCTGTGGCCTGAAAGCCCCTTCTCGAAAGGAACATGGACACCGCCAAGCATCAGCCTGCGCCCCGAAACCAGGGGATGGGCGTCATAGCCGATGCCTACTCGCACCTTCTCTCTCCCGAGCAATAGCATCTGCCAGTGTCCAATCCTCCGGCGTGGTTATTTTGATGTTTTGATAAGAGCCTTTATACAATCTAACCTTGTGGCCCAGACGTTCTACTAAACTGGCATCATCAGTCACATCGTCTGTCACTTGTTCATGAGCCTGAGCTATCACATCAAAGCGAAAAACCTGAGGCGTCTGGACCGCCCACAGGTGCTGGCGCTCCAGTGTCTGGCTGACTATCAAGTTATCAGCAACTTTGATAGTATCTTTTACTGGGACTGCAGAGGCAGCAGCCCCTGTCTCCTGGACCGCTTTCAAACCATTGTGAATAAGGTCATGAGTCAGAAAGGGACGAGCACCATCGTGAATAATCACCACATCGCAATTTTTCAGTCCCTTCAGTCCCTGCCTCACCGAATCCTGACGCCGCCGACCACCAAGACATACCTTGACTACCTTCGACCAGCCCCTTTTTGTCACCAGGTCTTTCCCCGACTTCAGGTTGCTCGCGCTCAATACAATGACTATCTGCTCCACCATCTCGCAATCCTGGCAGATATCCACGGACCAGGCAAGCAAAGGCTTATCGGCTAAATGAAGGAATATCTTGTCGGTACCCATCCGCTGGCCACTACCAGCTCCCACAATGACTACCCCAACATGTGAAACAATTTCGGTCATGTATCGTCTTCTGCCTTCCTCGATGGTCTCACCAATCCAAAAAGAAGAGCCTCAGCTACCGTGCCTGCCTCGATAACCTCTATGCCCTCCGCCTTAGTCAAGAGCTTATGCGATGTTTTAGGAACCAAACACAACTTGAACCCCAATCTAGCAGCCTCAGCAATCCTCCTTTCCAAATTAGGCACAGGCCTCAGTTCACCGCTGAGACCGATCTCCCCTACGGCTACGATACCTGGCAACACCTGCAAATCTTTGAAGCTCGAGGCTATAGCCAAGGCAGCCCCTATGTCCACAGCCGGCTCGTTGACCCTCAAGCCGCCAACAACATTGGTTATAACATCCTGATTGGAAAGATTAACACCGGCACGTCGAGTAAGCACAGCAGCTATAAGAAGCAGACGGGAGAAGTCCACACCGGTGGCAATGCGCCGCGGTGGTCCAAAGCTGGCCAAGCTAGTCAACGCCTGCAACTCCACCAGCAAAGGACGACTGCCCTCAAACGTGGACACTACTACCGAACCGATAGCCCCATTAGCATGTGAAGCCAGAAAAACCTCGGATGGATTAGACACTTCCACAAGGCCACCGCCACCCATCTCAAAGACGCCAACCTCGTTGGTAGAGCCAAAACGATTTTTGGCGCTACGCAATATGCGATAATTACTAAAGGTCTCGCCCTCAAGATAAAGCACGACATCAACTATATGCTCCAATACCTTGGGGCCAGCGATGGCACCCTCCTTGGTCACATGACCAGTAATAAACACAGGGACGTTGGACTGCTTTGCCCAGCGCATTAACCGCAAGGTACACTCGCGTATTTGCCCGATACTGCCGGGAGCACTGCTTAGCTCCTCAAGGTGAACTGTCTGTATGGAATCAACGACTACTAAATTCGGGGACATCTCACCCAACCGCCCCAAGATAATATCAACATTGGTTTCAGGAAGGACATAGAGTCCATGCCCTGATATGCTGAGACGCTCAGACCTGAGCTTGAGTTGCTGAGACGACTCTTCACCTGATACATAGATTACCTCGCCTCCGCTATCAGCCACCGCAGCAGAAACCTGAAGCAATAAGGTAGACTTACCAATACCAGGGTCACCGCCGATAAGAGCCACGGAGCCCAACACTAATCCTCCACCCAGCACCCTGTTAAGCTCAGACATAGGAAAAGCAAGCCGTGGCGACTTTTCAGTCTTCAGCCCGGAAAGTTCCTTTGGGGTGTTGTCTTCTGTGTAGAGCCAGGCTGCAGTCGCTTGAGCAGTAACAGTGACAACCGTTTCCACCAGGCTATTCCACTCTTGACAAGCAGGGCAACGACCCAGCCACTTAGGGCTCTCTTTACCGCATTGTTGGCAGACAAATGCAGACCTAGTCTTGGGCTTTGTCAAAGCTTGAACCTCACAACGCCACAATTATACAGGGAAAACTAGATTATGCCATCACCTGCTCGTTACTTGGAGTAAAAAAGGCGGGATTACGTTCTCTACGTAATCCCGCCTTAGCTCTAATCCTCTCTAGTAACCCAGCTCAGAAGGCAAATTACAATCGCTACGCTCCTTTGTCCTCGAGTACGCTTGAACTACCGTTGCCAGACGAGCTATTATCTCCACCGCTTAGAACCCCAGCCGCACCCCGAATCACAATTTTCTCACCGTCATAGTCTAGCTTCAAAGTATCTCCAGAACGGAACTCGCCTCTAAGTAGTGCCTCAGAAAGCTTGTCCTCCACCTCGGTTTGAATCACGCGGCGCAACGGTCTAGCGCCAAAGGTTGGGTCATAACCCTTTTCACCCAAGAAGTCTCGAACGGCGTCAGTAACTTCCAGTTTGATATTCTTCTCGGCCAAGGACTTGGTGACCACGACCAACATCAAATCAACAATCAGGCGAATCTGGTCCTTGCTAAGAGAATGGAAAACGACCACGCTGGTAATGCGGTTCAAGAACTCGGGACGAAACGTTTTCTTCAACTCTCCGAGCACTTTCTCTTTCATCCTTTCATACTCAACCTGCCGATTCTTAGCCTCGTCGGTACGAGTGGCAAAGCCCAGCGTCATATCGCGCTTTATCAGCTCAGCACCGATATTGCTGGTCATCACGATGATACTATTGCGGAAATCTACTCTCCTCCCCTTGGCATCTGTGAGATGACCATCATCAAATATCTGGAGGAGTATGTTGAATACGTCAGGATGCGCCTTCTCAATCTCGTCAAGCAGTATAACGCAATAAGGATTTCGCCTTACTGCTTCTGTAAGCTGCCCACCCTCATCGTAACCCACATAGCCCGGAGGAGCACCAACCAAGCGTGCTACAGCATGGCGCTCCATGAACTCAGACATATCAAGTCGAATCATGGTGTCTTCGCTGCCAAACATGAACTCAGCCAGCGCTCTAACCAACTCGGTCTTGCCGACACCTGTAGGCCCAAGGAAGACAAAGCTCCCTATTGGATGACGAGGTTCCTTCAAGCCAGCACGAGCACGTCTCACAGCCTTAGCTACTGTAGTTATGGCCTCTTCTTGCCCGATTATACGTTTATGCAGCGCATCTTCCATCTCTAACAAACGGCTAGACTCGTCAGTGGTCAGGCGAACCACGGGGATACCTGTCCACATGCTAACCACTTCAGATATGTCCTCTTCGGTAACAATCGGCTTCGCTTGTTCTTGCTCAACTTGCCACTTCTGTTCCATGCTGTTAATGCCATTCATTAGCTGGAGCTCGCGGTCACGCAACTCGGCTGCGTACTCGTATTGCTTGGCAGCAATCGCAGCCTCCTTATCCTTGCGCACCACCTCCAGGGCGCGTCTCGCCTCTGTCAAACTAATCGGAGGCGCACCACGTTTGATGCGCACCCGAGAAGCTGCCTCATCCATCAGGTCAATGGCCTTGTCTGGCAAAAATCTATCAGGTATATACCTGGCCGCCAGCGTGGCAGCAGCCTGCAGGGCCTCATCGCTGATGGTCAACTTGTGATGCTCTTCATAGCGCTCTTTGATACCCCGCAAGATATCGATTGTCTGCTCAGTAGTCGGCTCGACCACTGTCACTGGTTGGAAGCGTCGCTCCAGCGCTGCATCTTTCTCAATATATTTGCGGTAGTCGTCCAGTGTAGTAGCGCCGATGCACTGAATCTCACCACGGGACAACGAGGGTTTGAGAATATTCGAGGCATCGACAGCACCCTCCGCTGCGCCAGCACCCACAATGGTATGCAACTCGTCCACAAAAACCACGCAGTTACCCGCGCTCTTTATCTCATCGATTACCTTCTTGAGCCTCTCTTCAAACTCACCACGATATTTGGTCCCAGCCACCAGGGAGCCGATATCCAGGGTAACTAATCGCTTACCTAGCAAAGTCTCGGGAACATCACCGGCTACAATCCGATGTGCTAAGCCCTCAACAACAGCCGTCTTACCCACACCCGGCTCACCTATTAGGGCCGGATTGTTCTTGGTACGCCTACTAAGTATCTGGACAACACGCTCTATTTCCTTGTTACGATTGACAATAGGATCGAGCTTCCCAGACCGGGACAGGCTGGTCAAATCCACCCCCAATTGGTCCAGAACTGGCGTCCGCGCCGTCCCCTTGGCAGCAGAACGTGCCTGGCCAGCAGTCTGGCTAAGCAGATTGTTTATCTCAGTTTGTACCCGTTCCAACGTAATGCCAAAACTCTCTAAAACACTTGCTGCGCCGCCCTCACGCTCTCGCAACAAGCCCAGCAAAAGATGTTCGGTACCAATATAGCTGTGATTCAAACGGCGTGCCTCGTCCACCGCTAGCTCAATAACCCTCTTTGCCCTAGGAGTGAGTCCCACCTCTCCAATAGTTGACCGCTCACCACGCCCAACCACAAATTCCACACCAGCACGTACCTTAGGAGGAGCCACACCCAGATTAACTATGACCTTGGAAGCCACCCCTTCCTCATCGGCCAATAGACCCAACAGAATATGTTCAGTATCGATGTAGTTGTGACCGAAACGTTGTGCTTCTTCCTGGGCTCGAGTCAAGGCACGGCGAGCTCGCTCTGAGAACTTCTCAAATCTACTAGTCATCTCTTTGCCTTAATCCTATATGTCATTAATTCGCCACAACACACCTGGTTTACCCCAATTATAAGACGTGCAAATTGCCAAGTCAAAGAAACCAAAGAACTTAGCAAGTCGATTTACAAGAGGGGAAAATAGATGCCGCAGACAAAGAGAAAATCCCCCGGCGGTGGCATATTTTCCCAGAGAGCTACCTCCCCAGTATCGTCTGCGCTGAGGCATTTCACTTCCGTGTTCGGGATGGGAACGGGTGGTACTACCTCGCTCTAACCACCAGAGGATTCAAACGACTACAAAGTCAAAAGAAGTATACCTCAGCACATCACCCCTGTCAAATCCCGAAGGAGAGGGGGCATCGCTCACAGAGGGCTTGACGACCACCGCAGCGCGTGCTACGCTTGAATCAGCCTAGCGACAACTACATTTGCAGGAGATATTTAATGAAGCATGAACGTGAACTGCTCAAAGGTAGCACGGACTTATTGCTGCTCCGTCTTATCAGCTTCCAATCCATGTACGGCTACCAGATAATCAAAGAGCTGGAGAAAAGAAGCAACGGCTACTTTCGCTTTAAGGAAGGTACCCTTTATCCAGCTCTACATAGACTGGAAAGGAACGGACTCATCGAAGGCAAATGGATAAAATTGCACAGTGGCTTAGAAAGACGCTATTACCTCATAACCCAAAAAGGACATAAAGCGATGGCCGAAAGGCTAACTGTATGGCAAAATTTCTCCACTGCAGTTGACTTAATCATGCAACCTTCTTCAAGATAGCGCAGCGATGTCATTTAAATCTGATTATTTGAATAGGCTGAAAGAATCGTTGAGAGTCGATCCAGCGACCGAACGTGATATTGTGCGTGAATGCCACGCCCATCTTGAAGATAGATACCAAGAGTTCAGAGAATTAGGCCTGTCCGAGGAAGAAGCTGACAAGGCCGCTGCCAAACTCTTGGGGTCTCCACGGCTTATCGCTAAACAGATCGGCGAAGTCTACTCACAGGGAACATGGCAACAGGCCATCTTTGCTGCTCTGCCACATATGCTTATTGCCTTGCTCTTTGCCCTCCATTGGTGGGAGAACACAGCTTGGGTACCTGTGGTCATACTCGTGGTCATCGGCATAGTCATCTATGGTTGGAGCCACGGCAAGCCAACATGGTTATTCCCCTGGTTGGGCTATTGCTTAACTCCAGTAATAGCCATTGGCACTCTGTTAATGTACCTGCCCGGTGGTTGGGTGTGGCTAGCAGCCATCGCCTACATACCACTAGCCATAACTATCATCCTCTCAGTGACCAAGCAGACAATCAAAATCGATTGGCTGTTCGCCTCTCTGATGCTGCTGCCTGTGCCTATAGTACTAGGTTGGAGACTGGCGTTGGGAATTGAAGATATAACTCAATGGCAAGCTCGACTCTACGAAGCTGGACAACTGATTGCTCTGACCTTCGCCATCCTAGCGCTAACCGCGGCCACCTTTATCCGACTCAGACAACGCTGGGCAAAAGCCGGAGCATTGGTCGCTCCGGAAATCCTTCTGCTGATTATCGTAGCCCTGGCAGACAAGAACGCGACCAGTTTTTGGATCTGGCTTTTCATTATTCTAATGGCTATAGTGCTTCTTCTCGGTCCCGCCACTTTGGAAAAGAGAATCAGACAAGGACAAGCCAAAACCGCCAAGTTTTGAACTCAGCTTCCTGAACGCCTGACAACGAGCCAATCCATACCATCCTATAAATGTTATCTCTGTGCCCAGAGGCCTTTTTTCGTTTGGCGGGCTTCTTTCTCTAATGCATCCAAATATGCCTGATACTTGACATCAGGCGGATAAGCCTTTGCATCGGCAAGGCCGCTCCTCACCAGTTCTGCATTGACAAAGACACCATCCCCATCCACATACACATAGCGGAGTAGACGGCCATAGTTATCCTTGTCAGAAACATCCTTTTCCAACCTGACCCTCTTTCCTCTTACAAGTTCTTCGTTAGCTTTTTGGGCCTGGAGATAAAGACCCTCGTTTTTCTCTGGGGCATCAATGCCTATGTAGCGTACCAACAACCCGCCTTCAACAACGATAGTGTCCCCGTCAATCACGTCTACGACCTTTATTGAATAATCGGCAGTACAGCAAGCAACAAAAATGCTTAAAAAGAGAATAACCAGGGCAACTCTGAGCACAATAACTACCACAAGCTCGCTTGAGCTGACTTACCTTTCCTATAAGGTACCCCCAGGTGCTCGCAAGCAAGCCTAGTAGCCGCTCTGCCCCGAGGAGTTCGCTCTAAGAACCCCAACTGAAGAAGATAAGGCTCATAGACATCCATTATGGTATCCGCCTCCTCGCTGATAGAAGCAGCAATGGTCTCAAGACCAACCGGCCCACAATCGAATTTTTCAATTATGGTACGTAACACCTTGTGATCCACTTCGTCTAAGCCAATGCCGTCTACCTCTAACTTGGAAAGCGCATCTGTTGCCACCATCTCAGTTATCTTCCCATCAGCCACTACCTGCGCATAATCACGCACACGTTTTAACAGCCTATTCGCAACACGTGGCGTGCCGCGAGCTCGACAGGCTATCTGACTTATCCCACCATCGTCCACCTCCACGCCCAAGATACCAGCCGACCGTTTCAAAATGGCTTTGATCGCCTGTTCATCATAGAAGTCAAGACGATAAACAGCGCCAAAGCGATCTCGCAGCGGCGAACTCATTAATGCATAACGGGTCGTAGCGCCGATTAATGTGAACCGAGGCAAATTCAAGCGGAGGCTTCTAGCCCCCGGTCCCTTACCCAGTATTAAGTCTATAGCATAATCCTCCATCGCCGGATACAGGATTTCTTCTACCACTCGACTCAAGCGATGTATCTCATCGATAAAGAAAACGTCACCCCTTTGCAGACCGGTGAGGATGGCAGCAATATCCCCAGGACGTTCTATCGCTGGACCGGAACTGATTTTAATGTTGACCCCCATCTCAACTGCAATAACATAAGCCAACGTCGTCTTCCCTAGGCCAGGCGGCCCGTAGAGAAGGACATGGTCCAAAACTTCCCCGCGTTTCTGAGCAGCAGCGATAGCTATTTTCAGGTTCTCTTTGACCTTGCCCTGACCTATGAAATCAGCGATATATCGAGGACGCAGGTTAGTATCCAAAGCGCCATCATCCGTGCCTGATTTGGCTGACACCAATCTTGCCATTGACTTTTTCTCTTGCATGCTAGACAAATTACAGTACTATGCGAAATTATAACACACAGACCATTATTACCGAATCTAGACTGACTGCACGACTCCAAAAGTAAAAGAAGCCTCGCCAATTGACAAGACTTCTTTATCTAAGCCTGTAAGGAAATGAGCCCTAGTATCTTATGGGAACTGATGTGAGAAAAATCCCATGGGAACCGCTTACGCTTCTAGCAACAGAGATGGGCCGACAGTCTCATTCTGGTCTGCCAGGTCCGGCCTTGTTCCCTCGACTGCCGGTAAAGCTTTTTCGGCTTGTTCAGCCAGCGACAAATCTTGAGCAGTTTCCTCAGCCAATGATAACAATTGTGATGGAATAAGCCTTCCAATGATAACATTCTCTTTTAGGCCGACCAGCCTATCAGTCTTACCCCAGATGGCCGCCTCAGTCAGAACCCTAGTAGTCTCTTGAAATGATGCTGCAGCTAACCAACTGTTTGTGTTCAACGAAGCCCTGGTAATACCCAAAAGTACAGTCTGCGCAGTCGCTGGCTCACCGCCCTCCGCCAGAACCTTAGCATTTATGCCCTCGTACTCGAACCTACCAATGAGGTCACCAGCCAGTAGTTCGGTATCACCAGGAGACTCCACACGCACCCGCTTTAGCATCTGGCGGATTATGATCTCAATATGTTTATCATTAATGTTCACACCTTGTGAACGATATACATTTTGTACCTCCTCAACCAGATATCTCTGAACCGCCTCCCTCCCCATAATTCGGAGGATGTCTTGAGGGTCAGCAACACCATCTATAAGTTGTGTGCCAGCTTTCACTTCATCCCCTGACTTCACCCGTATATGGCTCCCCGGAGGCACCGTATATTCTCTCTCCTCTCTTTCTTCGTATGCAATATAGACACGCCCACCCTCAAGAGCCACCACCCCAGAGACCCTCGCAATGCATGACTGATCTTCTGGCTTCGCAGGATGCTTGCCCTTAGACGGTTCTTCAGAGGGGGGCACATATACTAGCATTGTTCCGGCTTCCACACTGTCGCCGTTATTAACGATTACATCGGCTCCGCGCGGTAACACATACTCATCACGGTAGAACTCAGAGCTAGTTATCTTAATCTTACGCGCTTCCTCTGTGTCGATAACCTCCGCAGTACCATCGATTTCAGAGAGAATTGCCACACCTTTTGGTACTCTGGCTTCGAAAAGCTCCTCAACACGCGGCAAACCACTAGTAATATCGGCCTCCACCACACCCCCAGTATGAAAAGTACGTAACGTGAGCTGTGTTCCAGGCTCACCGATACTCTGGGCGGCTATGATGCCCACAGCAGCGCCGACTTCAACTAGCCCTCCTCTAGCCAGGTCACGCCCATAGCAATATTGACAAATACCTTGACGCGAATGACAACCTAACGGCGACCGCACATGTACGTTAACAATACCAGCATCCACTATTAGCTTTGACCTTTCTTCATCGATCTCCTCATTTCGCCGCATGATGATCTCGCCGGTCTGTGGATCGATAACATCACTGGCAACCAGACGGCCAATCAAGCGATCCGCCAATGGTGCCAACAGCCCTCTATCCCTTTTCCTATCTGATAGGAATATGCCTTCGTCGCTCCCGCAATCCTCCTCCGAAATGATCACATCTTGTGCCACATCAATAAGCCGACGCGTGAGATAACCAGCATTTGATGTTCGCAGCGCGGTATCAGCTAAACCCTTACGAGCACCATGAGTAGACATGAAATACTCCATCACAGAAAGACCTTCACGAAAACTCGCCTTAATAGGGAAATCGATTATCCTGCCAGCGGGGTCAGTCATTAACCCTCGCATGCCGGCCATCTGCCTGATCTGTGAGATATTGCCCTTCGCCCCAGAGGTAGCCATCATATATACGCCACCATACCGGTCTAACGATTGAGAGATAGTCTCCGTAATCTTATCTGTGACTTCAGTCCAAACTTCAATGGTTTTGCCATATCGTTCATCATCAGTGATCAATCCGCGGTTGAACTGACTTTCGATAACCGCTACCCGCTCGTCGCCCTCTTCAAGAAGCTTCGCCTTACTTTTAGGCACTTCCACATCACTCGCAGCAATAGTAGTACCAGACTTAGTAGCATACTCGAAGCCAAGTTTTTTGAGGTTATCAAGCACATTGGCAGTAGCCGTATGGCCAAGCAAACGATAACAATCTGCTACCAAGCGCTTCAATGCGCCTTTATCCATTACCCGGTTTCTAAATCGGAATTCCGGCGGCAAGACCTCATTGAATATGACTCGACCTGCACTGGTTTTTAGTACCTCTCCATCGCCATTACTTGCCCCTACCTCTATTTCGGCATCAAAGCAAATAAGGCCCAACTCATAAGCAAGTCTAGCATCTTCAAAGCTTTTGAACTTCTTCCCCTCACCTCTGGCACCCTTCTTAATGTTGGTAAGATAATAACACCCAAGCACCATATCTAACGTAGGCGTCATGACAGGCTCGCCACAGCTCGGCAATAGCATATTTCTGAGGCTAAGCATTTGTTCTCTGGCTTCCTTAACCGCCGCTTTGGAAAGCGGCACATGAACCGCCATCTGATCGCCATCAAAATCCGCATTAAAAGCAGCGCAGACAAGCGGATGGATTTGAATCGCGCTACCGTCAATCAGCACAGGTTCAAAGGCCTGAACACTCAGCCGATGTAATGTCGGAGCTCGGTTCAACAATACCGGCCGTTCTTTCACCACCTCCGCTAGGATATCCCAAACCTCGGGGCGAGCTTTCTCTACCTGTCTGCGAGCACTCTTGATATTATGGGCATAGCCTTGCTCAATAAGTTGACGCATGACAAAGGGTTTAAACAATTCAAGAGCCATGTGCTTGGGCAAGCCACACTGGTGCAGTTGCAACTCGGGGCCGACTACTATAACTGAGCGGCCACTGTAATCTACGCGCTTGCCCAACAAGTTCTGGCGAAACCGACCCTGCTTGCCTCGAAGCATATCAGAGAGCGACTTGAGCCGATGTGTAGTGCCTACAGTAGGTACTCTACCACGCCGCCCATTATCTATAAGGGCATCAACGGCCT
The DNA here is from genome assembly GCA_016875975.1 of Chloroflexota bacterium. Lineage (GTDB taxonomy): Bacteria > Chloroflexota > Dehalococcoidia > GIF9 > UBA5629 > VGOF01. The sequence goes on from VGOF01000015.1 coordinate 13,120, forward strand.
CTTGAAGCATGCGCTTCTCGTTACGCACAATGATCTCAGGAGCTCCCAGATCAATAAGCCTTCTGAGGCGGTTATTACGATTGATTACACGCCGATATAAATCGTTCAGGTCGCTAGTGGCAAAGCGACCACCATCAAGCTGAACTATTGGTCGAAGTTCAGGGGGTAATACAGGCAACACTGTCAAGATCATCCATTCAGGCTTGTTTCCGCTGCGCCAAAATGCCTCTACTATTCGTAAGCGTTTGCTGGCTTTCTTGCGACGCTGGCCAGCACTAGAACGAACCTCGTCAATAAGGTTCTGCCGCAGTTTCTCCAGATCCAATTCCTTAAGAATCTGCAATACAGCTTCGGCCCCCATGCCAGCTTCAAAGAAATCCCCATACGCCGATTTAAGGTCCTGATATTGGCTCTCAGAGATAAGCTTCAACCGTTTCAAGTTCTCAATAGACTCTATGCGAGATTCCAAACTGCTGATCACATCATCGACTTCACTTAAGTCAACCCGAGCTTGGGCGTCATCACTTGAAGAATTACTCAAGTCCGCAACAGCGCCAGATTCCACTTCAACCGTATGGCCTCCGGGCAGCTTGTTTGCTCTGATACTCTGCCGGGCAAGCTCATCCTTGATGCCCTTAAGAATGTCCTGGCGTGTAACATCATCAACAGAAATCACAATATATTGCGCAAAATAAAGTACGCGCTCCAAGTGTCGAGGTGATATATCCAGCAGCAGAGCCAGACGGCTGGGCACTCCCCTGGCAAACCAAATATGGGCTACAGGTGCTGCCAACTCAATATGTCCCATGCGTGTCCGACGCACCCTGGAATGCTCCACCGTGACCCCACATCTATCACAGGTGACACCGCGATAGCGTATCTTCTTATACTTTCCACAATAACACTCGTAGTTTTTTGTAGGGCCAAATATCTTCTCGCAGAAAAGGCCATCCTTTTCCGGCTTCAATGTTCGGTAGTTGATGGTCTCAGGCTCAGTTACCTCACCATAAGACCAGCTTCTTATTTGGTCTGGCGAAGCTAATGAAATCCGAATAGCACTAAAATCGTTAACTT
>VGOF01000016.1 GCA_016875975.1 Chloroflexota bacterium
TGGAGCCGGAGACAGCTCCCAGGAATGCGCCGATGACGAGGGCACCGGCAGCCAGCCCCCCTCTCCATTGCCCAATCCATGACTGAAGGAAGTCACGTACGTCGGCCATGCCGCCGCTCCTTAGCAGCAGGTTCCCTGCCAGGATAAAGAAGGGCATGGCCAACAATGGAAAAGAATTGATGCTGTTGAAAGCCATGCTGGCGATGGCGTCAATGGGCAGCCCGGCAGCCAGCAGGGCTATGAGTAGGGCGCCAAGACCAAAGGCAATAGCCAGGGGGGCACCACTGAGGAACAGAATCAGAATTAGAATCAAGCCTATGATGGTCCAGACGTTCATGCTTGTTTACCCCTCGTCCTCTTGACCAGCTTGTATATCTCCCCTACTGCGTAGGCAGCGAATATCAGGAAGCCTACAGGCACGCAAAGCTGTACTATCCACATGGGAATAGGTATGTACCTGGGATATACCACATTATGCGTGAACAGAAAATGCAGTGATACGATTGCACCGTATGCCATGGCGACTGCGTAGAGCAGAATACACAGGGCATTAAAGAAATCGATGGTCAACCTGGTTTTGCCTTGCACTTTTTCGATGAGGAAGCCTATGGCAATATGTGCACGTTCGCCCAAGAGTGGTCCAAAGATGAGGAACATGGCCCACACGGTGAGCCATACGGTGAAATCGGATATAAAGTCAAAGCTTATACCGAAAGCCTCTCTCAGGATTATGCCGGCTAGCATCAGGCAAGCGCTTAAGCCCAGTATATAAGCACAGGCAAGCTGGAAACCTCCCTCTACCTTCTTAAAGGCGTCTCCGCTCACTGTTCACCTCCTCTGGTCGAGATTGTTCTAATACCAAGTTGCGCAAGTTCGCACATTGCTCCGCTGAAGTCGGAGACTAGGGTGCAGGTGGCTCAAGTTGTCATTGCGAGTCCCGATGCAGTCGGGACGTGGCAATCCCGCTGCCTATCCTCAACTATGAGACTGCCACGCCCTTCGGCTCGCAGTGACAAGTTAGGCGGAGATTGCTTCGCTTCGCTCACAATGGCAATTTGAGTCATGATTACAAGACTGTCCGAAAAATTCCAAGAAATAACTTGATTTGCGTAGGGGCGGGTTTTCAAACCCGCCCGCCTGTCTTGCGGGCGCACCTGAAGGTACGCCCCTACATGTTATCTCCGGACAACATCGAGAATATATTTCGACGTTGGCCTTACCTCGCCGAATCGATGGCCTGCATGTATTTAGGGTCGAGCTTGGCGAAAATCGACTTCTGGGCATTCACCATGGTCTGCTTCAGCTTTTTGGCGTCGTCCTCATTATAGGGTGACACCTTGGCGCTGGCTTTCCAGAACTGCATCATGATGGCGCCCTGTCGCTCGTAGTATGGCCAGGTGTCCATCCTGTTGAAGTATCCCCAGACGGGGTGCGAGATAAGCTCTCGCATGCCTGGGTCGGTCAGTTGTCCGCTCTCTGGCACCGAGTCCAGCCATTTGGTGTTGGCGGTCATGCAGACGGGCTGCACCGAGATGACGTAGGGGAGCAGGTAGGGGGTGTACCTGGGAAGCTCGTAGAAGAACAGCGCGCCGGAAAGGTCGGTTACCACGCCCTCTATCTGCTTTGTCTGCAGGGCAGTGACTACTTCGGTGTAAGGGAGAAATACCGGTTCCGCGCCCAGCGCAGCCAGCGCCTTGGCCTGTCCCTCTCCACCAAAGTACCGCATCTTGATGCCCTTGAGGTCGGAGAGGCTATTTATGGGCTTAGAGGTAAACAGGTAGACGTCGCCTACATTACCCATCCAGGCCAGGATGGTGGTGCCCTTGCCGGCCAGCTCCTGGGTAAGCGCCTGGAACGGGTCTGTCTCCAGCACTCTCATGAAATGTTCGTAGTTATCGATGATGCCCGGAGCCTCCAGTAATGCCCATGCCGGGTTCCATTGCTCGAAGTAATGGGGGCCTCCGTAGGTCATGTGGATAGCGCCTGAAGCCAGTGCTGTCTGGGCATCGTTCATGTTATAAAGCTGCGCCTTGTCGTAGATTTTAAGCACAAACTTATCTTTGAACTTGGGGTGCTTCTCTACCAGTGCCTGGAACATCGCCATGTAGGCGTTCAATCCGAAGCCCTCGGCGGCATCCAGCCACATCGGGCCAGCGACGGAGAATTTGCACTCGACGACACCCTCTTTTGGTGGCGTGGTAGCTGCTGGGGTTCCCTCTCCTGTGGGCGTTGCTGCTGGTTTAGCACAGCCGACAACAACTATGGCCACCACGGCCAGAATGGATAGAAGAACAAATAATGCCTTTTTCAATTCATGACCTCCTTCCCTGACTGAGATTCTTATCGCTCCCTTTCGGGATTTCCTCTGAGCCTTTTTGCCGATATCACCTCCTGTCTTTGCTTATTCCTGGTATTACTAATCTACTGCTGACTTCATTTAAGTGCTATTGCATATACCTGACAGAATCAGGTTGGTCTGATGCTTGAGGAACTCATCCAGGGTGCAGTGCTTGCCGACGAACCATCGCCTGAAGGCCCACATGTCGCCAAGGACGATGATGTCATGCGCTGTGAGCAGGGTATCGTGGTCTCTGAAATGGCCTGACTTACAGCCGGCCATCAGTATTCTGTTGAAGGTTTCGGCAAACTGGTACTCGTATTCCAGGAGTCTCTTGCGCTGGTCGGGCGATAGGTTCTTGGTCTCCTGATACCAGAAGAGGTTCAGGTCCTGAATTTCGGCTGTCATGCGGAAATACCGCTCGATTGCCAGGCGCAATGCCTCAACCGGCCCCGATTGCGAAAGAGCCTTTTCGCCTTCTCGTATGAAATCATTGACCAAGGCCAGCTCCTCATCCATGATTAGCGACATGATGTCGTTCTTGGTCTTGATGTAATGGTACAGTGTGCCCACGGTAATTCCGCTTTCCCGGGCTATCTCGCGCACGGTGGTCTTGAGGAGTCCTTTTCTGATGAAGAGGGCAGCAGCCGCCCTGATAATCTGCAGGCGCCTGGAAACAGAATCCTGGTTGGCCTCGTTTTTTGCCTTGATGCCCGTACCTCTGACCATACCTCGGCTAATCCCCCAGATAAGCGCTTAGCCGCGTCGCTGGAATGGGAAAATGCTTGTCAATCAAGCGCTTGCTCGATTATAGATAACCTATCAACTATTTGTCAATAGGTTTTTGACATAATGTGAGGGATTTTGTGAGCTAGGGCCCGGCGAATATCTGGCAGGCCCAGATTTTGCCGCTGCCGTCGATGACGATGCCCATGCCTGCCCTGGTGTATGCTGCATTGAGCATGTTGGTCCTGTGGCCCGATGAGTTGTACCAGAGCTGTGCCATGGCATTGGCGTCGCAGGGGGTGTTGTCCTGAAGGACATTTTCTGCGCATTGATGCATCCCGGACACATTGGCTACTATGGCGTTGCATCTTGTGCTGAAATTGTCATGGCTGAGGTCGCCCGCTGTTGCCATGTACTGGGCGTGCTGTCGGCAGAGCCCATCGATATATGAGTCCCGTGTCAGGGCAGCCTTGCCGTTGCTTGTTCTTATTGCGTTGACCGCATTAAACAATGCTTGCTCGCAAGCTGCCGCGTCTGCGGGTGGGGGGGATGCTGGCGGGGAAGCAGGTGGTGGAGAAGCTGGCGCCGCAGCAACCGTTACTGTTACCGACCTGTAAACACTGCCGGCTGAGTTAGTGGCGGTCAGAGTATAGGTTCGAGTGCTTGACAGCGTTGCTACGGCACTTCCGGAGGCAGGGACGCTACCACCTCCGGGAGATAGCGTGACCGAGGTGGCTCCGGTGACGTTCCATGACAGGGTGGAGCTGCCGCCGGCGCTGATGCTGGTAGGGCTGGCGGTGAAGGCGTTGATAACAGGTGGAGTGACAGGCGGGGAAGCAGGCGGTGGAGAAGCTGGCGCTGCAGCAACCGTTATCGTTACCGACCTGTAAACACTGCCGGCTGAGTTGGTGGCGGTCAGAGTATAGGTTCGAGTGCTTGACAGCGTTGCTACGGCACTTCCGGAGGCAGGGACGCTGCCGCCTCCGGGAGATAGCGTGACCGAGGTGGCGCCAGACGTGCTCCACATCAGCGTGGTTGTGCCAGCACTGCTGAGGCTAGAGGGGCTGGCAGTGAAGGAAATGATGACGGGTGGAGTGGTTGGTGTGGCTGGTGCTGCGACTGTAACTGTGACTGACCTGGTAGCTGTGCCGCCAGGGCCATTAGCGGTCAAGGTGAAGGTGGTGGTAAATGGTGGCCGGATGGTGGCATAGCCAGTGGTATGAGGGAGAGGGCCGATACCGTTGTCGATGTATATGGATGTGGCGCCGGCCACATTCCATTCCAGGGTGGTGGCATCTCCGGCCGGGATGCTGGCGGGGTTAGCCACGAAGGAGATGATAACGGGTTGGGTGGGTGTTGGAGGTGGTGAGGGTGGTGTAAAAGAAGGCGTTGAAGGTGGGGACGCAGGTGGAGGAGTGGGTGGCGAAGTCGGCGGTGTAGCAATGCCAACTGCAACAGTAACGGATTTGGTGACGCTACCAGCAGCATTTTTGGCAGTCAGAGTATAGGTGATGGTTGCAGGTGGTGAGACGTCGCTGTTACCACTGCGCTCAACATCTCCTATGCCCTGGTCTATGGAAATCTCGGTAGCGCCAAATACATCCCATTCGAGGGTGGCCATATCCCCGGGTGTTACGCTGGATGGGTTAGCAGTGAATGATTCGATGCTCGGTAGTCGCCAATCGTCCCCTGTAGCTGAAGGCTGACCATTGGGCGGTGATGTGGTTTCTATGATGATTTCGCCGGTACCGGGGTTTATGGTTATTTTGTCGCAGGCAAGGCCAGTAGCAAACAGGGCTACGGCAAGTAGTGACGCAAAGACAAAATTTGTTAGGGTTTTCACGCGTGACCGCATATCCGATGCCTCCACTTCCGCGAATGATACTATAGTAGACCTTCGTGCTTCAGGCCGTCAAGCTGCTAAGGCCGCAGTGGTTGACAGGTGCTGATAGCTGGGATAGACTTCTGGAGATGGGCAGAAAAACCAAGCCAAGCTGGTTTGACAACTTCAAGATCAGCTTTAAGCAGTGGATGGGGATGAAGGTCGTTCTCTGCGATAGCTGCAAATATGATTGGCGCGGCGCCTGCCGCCATCCTGAGCGGCCCAACGCCGTGTGGTGCCCTGACTATCAGAAACGAGGCACGTAGGGGTCGTCGCTCGTCGCTCGGGACTCGTCGCTCGCTTAAAGGCAACAGGCGTGAGGCAACAGGCAACAGTTTCCAGTCGGCAGTAGATAGTCGGCAGTCACAGTCTGAAGGCAACAGGCAACTGCCGGTAGTCAATAATCAACGGACATGTGATATTTGGTCTCGTCACCATCTCGGCATAAGGTAAAGGTGACTTTTTCCCCTTGAAGTAATTCGGCTTCGCTTTCTTGGCGCAGCTTCCTGAAGTCGGCCGACTCCAGAAAAGCGCGTAATAGATCAATTTTCTGCTCAAAATCGGGTGAACCTTTACCAGCCAGGTACTCTTGCATCAGTCTCTGATGCTCTTTCCTGGCAGTGGTCTCAATACAGTGGTCGAGGGTGGGATGTAGCTCTATTTCCATCGCGCTACCATAATCTCGTAGGGACAGGTTTTCAAACCTGTCCGCAAATCACGCTCACCCTGTCCCTCTCCCCTCGAGGGCGAGGGAACCCAAAATGTCATTGCGAGTCCCGATTGCATCGGGACGCAGCAATCCCATCGCTTATCCTCAACTATGAGACTGCCACGCCTTCGGCTCGCAGTGACGGGAAAGGCTGAGATCGCCAAGTCGCCCCGATGCAATCGGGGCTCCTCGCGATGACAGAAGTGGCTGGGACCGCCATGTCCCCATTGCATCGGGACTCCCTGCAGTGACGCTTTCAGGTTTGGGCGATGACCATAAAACCTGTGCCTATAATTGCACCAGCAGAAACAAGCCAGCGAAGAATAAAAGTATATAGGTCAATATCTTAAACCAGAGCTCCTTGACACGAATCAGGCTGCCAATGATGATACCCAATATCATGCCGGGCAACACCATCGCTGCCATACCCAGTTTATTCAAATCCATCTGTCCACCTAGAATGAAACCGATGATGAGTCCTACATTGAGGAAAAGCCAGAGCGTGGACAGTGTAGCGCGGAAGTCTTCCTGCTTCTGGAACTGGCGGCTGGCATAGTACACGATGGGTGGTCCTCCGGTGGCGAACAAACCATGGAAAATACCGCCGCCGGTAAGCAGCGGTATGCGGTAATACCAGCGCAATTGTCCGGCAGGAGCCCTCTTGATGAATATCATGGCTAGCTCTGCCAACGATATCACGATTATGAAGGCGCCCAGCACCATCTTCAAGGTGCTTTCATCGGCAACTCCTCGGCTCGATATGCCAATGACCATGCCTACAACAGCCAGTGGCAAAATCTGCAACAATAGCGTGCGCCAGTCGATATGGCGGTACCATCGGGCCACCAGCCAGATGCTTTGCAGCAAACCCAGTATCACCAGCATCGGCACCAGCGTTTCCAGTGGCAGAAGATATACACCGAGAGCCAACGCAATAAGTGTGCAACCGAAGCCCAAGATGGTCTCAGCGGTATGTGCCAGGACCAGGATGCACCCCAGCAGAAAGAGCGTCAGGGCCATATCACCTTCAATGTACGCGGTACAGGTCGTTCAGGTATTGTACGGCGAAGTCTTTGGCCATGCCACGGTCGGGCATGGAGCCTATCATGCCATACATAGCAGCCTCCCCGGTGATATCCTCAGGCTTTAGCTTGGCTATCTCTTTGACCGCCGCCTGCAGGTCGGCCAGGAAGGGTTCCACAATGGTGGCATGGATAGGCGAGATGGTCATATGCAGGCATGGTGGCAGATGCTGGCTATCGATGTACCACCTGAATTCCTTCATCTTTTCGCCCAGGGCGAAGACGTTGAGCACATCGCTGCCGATGGCGAAGACAGTGGCCAGCGGTTTCCCCAGCACATATAATCCTGGTATGGTCTCTATTCCTTCGATGAGTTTCCTGGTAGCCTCCATGCTCTGCTTGTGCAATTTCATGTAGCCTTCGATGCCCAGGTATTTCAGGGTTGCCCAACTCGATGCTATGGGGCCACCAGGCCGCGAGCCTGAGACGTTGGGAGTAGCATAGACGCCGCCGGGCCAGTCGGCATAGGCAAAAATCTGGTACTGCCGGAACTCTGGATTGCGATACAGTATCACCGAAGCCCCCTTTGGTGTGAAGCCGTACTTGTGGATGTCAGCCGATATGGAGCATACGCCCGGGATGCGGAAATCGAAAGTTGGTATGGGATAGCCCAGTTTCTCCACGAAGGGCAATTCCAGTCCGCCCACGCAAGCATCCACATGCATCCAGATGCCATTTTTGGCTGCTATTTCTGCCAGGTCTGTTAAGGGGTCGATTATGCCGTGGGGATATGATGGCGCTGAGCCTACCATCATGACAGTATTCTCTGTGATAGCCTGACGCATGGCAGCTACGTCCGCGGCCAATGTCTTCTTGTCAGTGGGGACGATGACTGTTTTCAGCCCCAGGTAGTGAGCTGCCTTATTGAAGGCGGGGTGAGCCGAGAGAGGCATGAGCAGCTCAGGTTGGGTAATGTGTGGCTTCTTGGCACGTGCATAGTCCCGCGCTGCCTTGACTGCCACCATGATGCTCTCCGAGCCACCGGAGGTCATGTTGCCCACTGTATTTTCGTCGCCGCCAAGCAAGTCTGCCATCATGGAGGCAACTTCGGTTTCCATCTTGAGCAGGCTGGGGAAGGCAAAGGGGCTAAGCCCATTCTCGATGATGAAGGCATAGTAAGCTTCCTCAGACACTCTGGCCACATCTTCACCGGCATTGAAGATGAGGCTGAACATACGGCCGTGCTTATAGTCACTATCGCCCGATTTCAGCGACCGCAGCGTGGACAGAACATCATTCCCAGGCATTCCTTTCTGTGGGAATTCAACCTTGGCCATGATTTTGTCTCCTTCCTTGGTTCAAACGAGGCCATCAGTACATTGCGCAGATTCAGACTCAGAACATATGCAGTGTATAGGCTACAGCAACGCCCAGATAGGTGCCTATGACCCAGCCGATGATGCCGGTGATGACCCCAGAGACGATTACCTCTTTGTTCTTCAAAGCTGCGGCTACCATGGGCACGAAAGGCGGTGAGTAGAGACCTGCCACCGAGGTGATGATGACCGTATCGGCGTCGATTCTGGCGATGGCGGAAAGGGCCACATGCAGGGCAACCGAGACGAAATAGACGAAGGCTACCAGGCCTATCATTGCCGGCGCAGTGTTCAGCAGTTGCTGGATATCGGCAAGTGAACTTACCACCAGGCAGAAGATCAAAATGAAGTATTGTCCTAGCTGAAAGGTCATGGGGATGCGTCTCACAGCCGGTATCAAGGAAAAAAGTATGCCCAGGGTGGACACGGTGAGGATAGCCACCACCATGGCGAACTCCTTGGGGACTACGAAGGTCAGTCCGGCACCTACGGCAAAGATGCCGACGGCAATGCCGAAAGCCCCCAGCAGGGGCAATATGACCTTACGCTGGAAGATTCCAGCGTAGGAGTCGAAGTTAGCCGTATCCTGGCTCTGGCTTTGGTCGCCTAGGGGCTGGAATGGTAGCAGGAACTTGAGCAGAATTCTCTGTAAGACGGTGAGAACTATGAGCAACCAGATGGCGCCTACGGCCACGTCTGCGGTGTGGGCTGCCACGTAGACCGTGGGGTCGACCTGTAGCGCCGTGCCGATAGCCGCCAGGTTGGGTGTGCCGCCGGTATAGACGCCGATGAGCATGCCTGACACCTTCCAGGTCTCACCGCCTATCAGCGACCGGAACATGAAATAGCCGGCGCAGACTATTATGACTACTGATATCACTTCGAAGGTGAATGACAAGAGCGACTTGCCGGCCAGCCTGGACCATCTCTTAATATCAACGGAGAAGAAAATGAGAGGAATAGCGATGGGGATGACCAGCGTCATCAACATGTCCTGTGTGCCATAGATGTTTTTGGGCAAGATGCCTATGTTACCGATGATGATGCCGACGGCGTAGCAGATGACTACAGCGCCGAGCTTATTGAGAACGGGGAACCTCTGGCAGAGATAGATGACCAGGACCGGGAACAAAACGAAGAATAATGCCCAGAAGATTATCATTATTAGCCTCCCTTGTATTTAATGCGGACTGTACACTGCCCCCAACAGAGATTCCCCATATTATTACAACGTGCCAGGTAAAGACAAGAGACAGTTGGATAGCTTCGCATTCTTTGACACCCTACGTAGCCGATGATATGATGATATTTGAGTTGAATCAAAGTCAGCGTAGCTGGCTCTTGTATGGAAAACATAAATAGTCTTCAGATAATACTTTTTATAGTTTGCTTAGTGCTGTCAGCTTTCTTCTCCAGTGCTGAGACGGCATTTGTTGCGCTGCCCAAGCTCAGATTGAAACACCTGGTGAGCATAAAAAGAAGGGGAGCGGCCAGGTTAGAAAAGATAACCGCCGAACCAAGTCGTTTTCTATCTGCCGTCCTGTTGGGGAACAATCTGGTTAACATCGGTGCGGCAGCTCTGGCAACAGTAATTGCTATTGCCACATTAGGCCCTGCCTGGGGTGCTCTGGCAGCTACTATAGTGGTAACCCTGCTAATTCTTGTTTTTGGAGAAGTTATCCCCAAGACTATAGCACAGCACTATGCCGAAAAAGTGGCTTTAGCCTACGTGATTCCGGTACAACTGGTAATATGGATTCTCTATCCTTTTGTCTGGGGACTGAACCACATTGGGCTCAGGTTCACCAAGTTGGTAAGGGAAGAGGAGAAACCGACCATCAGCGAAGAGGAGTTCCGTACGGCGATATCTGTGGGCGAAGAGGAAGGCATATGGGAAGAAGAAGAGGCGGAGATGCTGCACAGCGCCTTCGAATTCGCTGACCGGCCTGTACATGAGGTCATGCAGCCTCGTACCGAGGTTGCCTGGGTGGAGCAGGGTATCACCTTGGCTAAGTTCCTGGAGGTATATCGCCACCAGCCATTCTCCCGATTCCCAGTGTACAAGAAAACCCGTGATAATGTGGTTGGTGTCCTCTCCATTAAAGATGTGCTCATGGCGCTGGCCAATGATAAGCTGAAGACAGACAGTTCCATAGATGAACTGGTCAGGCCTGTTCATTTTGTACCCGAGACCAAGCGCTTGGGTGAGCTGCTAGCCGAGATGAGGGATAACAAGTACCACATCGTAGTGGTTGTTGACGAGTTTGGCGGTACTGCGGGCATTGCCACTCTTGAGCACCTGACCGCCGAGATAATGGGCACCATTGGCGATGAGCTGGCAGGCAAAGATGAGGACATCGTCACCATCAATGCCAACACTTTTGAAGTTGATGGGGGGCTGAGGATAGAAGATGCTAATGAAGAACTGGACCTGGACCTGCCTGATGGCGATTACGATACTGTGGCTGGTTTCATCCTCAGCCACCTGGGACGCATACCCAAGCAGGGTGAGCACCTGAGATACAAGGACCTGAAACTGGCCATACTTGAGATGCGGGATAGGAAGATAGAGCGGATACTGGTGACCAAGGAAAAGGATGCAGCGCCTGCGCCTTAAATTTGGCCGCGGCCAGGAGCTTAAGTTCCTCTCTCACCTGGACATAATGCGGCTGTGGGAAAGGGCATTGCGTCGGGCAGGATTGCCCCTGGCCTATTCAGAAGGATTCACTCCTCATCCTAGGATAGCTATTGCAGCACCGTTGTCTCTGGGTGTGACCAGCGAAGCGGAGCTTATGGACATCCACCTGGCACGCTGGGTTTCGCCGCAGAACGTGACCACAGCATTACGGCAGCAGTTGCCTGAAGGCATAGAGCTTCTGGAGAGCTGGCCGGTGGGGTTGAACGTGCCGTCGCTACAGTCCCAGGTGCGCTTTGTAGAATACCGAGTCGAAATGGAAAGAGAAGAGGCAGTGACGGATGTGGAATCGGCTATCCAATTACTGCTTTCAGCCACGGAGCTGCGTTGGCAACACCTCAGGGATACAGGGCCACGATACTACGACCTGCGTGCCCTGGTAGATGACGTGTGGTTGATGCAAAGCCAGCACTTGCTGGGGATGAGATTGCGTTGCGATGCTAGCGGCACCGGCCGGCCGGAGCAGGTGACCAGGGCGTTGGGGTTTGTCCAGCGTCCCAAATCTATTCACCGCATCAGATTGATTCTTGACTGACATGCAATTCCAGGAATCCCTACTCGATTCAGAGCGTCAGAGACTGGCCAGGGAATACGACAGCATCAGCCGGTGGCTATCGTTTGCTGAGATGGGGGTGGTCGGCGTTTTGCTGCTGGCTCTGGTCTTTGGTGGCATCTCAGCGAGGGTGAGCCACCTCCTGGATTTTCCCCAGCCCTGGGCCTCGGCCCTGTATTTCCTGGGGTTGGTGATATTGATTGGAATCCTGACCCTGCCGCTGACTTACTACCAGGGATTCGTGTTGTCGCATCGCTATGGCCTTTCTAAGCAGACCCTGAGCGACTGGATAACAGATGGGCTAAAGGCCACGGGTATTGGCTTGCTTTTGGGCGTGGCCATAGTCCTTGTGGTTTATCTGTTCATAGACCGATTCGAGGGTACCTGGTGGCTCTGGGCTGCCAGCGCATTGTTCTTGTTCACTGTGCTGCTGACACATCTGACGCCCACCCTGCTTCTGCCCCTGTTCTTCGAGTTGGAAACGCTGGGCAACGTTGACTTGAAGCAGCGGCTCACCGAGCTTGCCAGGAGGGCTAAGACCGACATCCGTGGCATCTTCACCATGAACTTGAGCAGCAAAAATACTACAGCCAATGCCATGTTGGCTGGCCTGGGTAACACCAGGCGTATTATCCTCAGTGATACCCTTATCGACCAGTACACGCCGGAGGAGATAGAGGTAGTCATGGCTCACGAGATGGGACATCATCTCCATAAGGACATACCTAAGCTGATTGCGGTGCAGGCGGTTGTATTCGTGGCTGCTTTCTATCTTGGTGACCTGGCCTTGAAGGCTGGGATTGTGCCTTTCGGCCTTCGTGGGATTTCCGATGTAACCGGGCTTCCCTTGCTGGCTCTGGTGCTGGCTGCCTTTGGCCTGTTGATAACGCCGCTGGTCAATGCCTTCAGCAGGTACGTGGAGAAGTTGGCAGATAAGGCTGCGCTGGAGCTGACGGCCAATCCTGGCGCTTTTGTCAGCGCCATGACCAAGCTCACTGACCAGAATCTGAGTGTCGCCAACCCCAGCCGTCTGGTAGAATTATGGTTCTATGACCACCAACCTTATGTCAGGCGGGTAAACCTGGCGCAGGGCTTTTTGAAAAAAGTTTCTCAAGGAGAGGACAAATCAAACTAATCCTGGTAAGACACGGCGAGACGGCCTGGAACGCAGAGCGAAAAATCCAGGGCGGCGGCAGCGATATCGAGCTGAGCGAAACTGGGCTGAAGCAGGCAGTGGGCCTGGGGGAGTCTCTGAGAAAGGTGAAGCTCAGCGCTATCTATTCCAGTCCTTTGAAGCGCGCATTGGTTACAGCCGAGGCCATTGCCAGGCACCACGGATTGCCGGTGCTGGTTGAGCCTGCCTTGCGGGAGATGGAGGTGGGCGACCTTGAGGGGCTTTCCCTGGTTGAACTGGGCAAGAACTTCAGCCAGTTCCTGGTGGAGTGGCGAAATGGAGAAGGCGCTGGCGAACTGCCCGGTGGAGAAAGTTTGGTTGACCTGGCAAATCGTGTTTGGCCGGTTGTCCAGGGCATGCTCAACAATAACAAGCAGGGAGACATTGCGGTAGTCAGCCATTATTTCGTCACTGTTACCATCATCTGCAAGGCTCTGGGGCTGCCTTTAGGCCATATCCAGCGCATCAGGGTTCAACCTTCCAGCAAAACGGTGCTGGATTTCAGTGGGAATCGTCCTGTTCTCGTTTCGCTGGGGGATACCTGCCACCTTAGGGAGGTCTGACCTTGGCCAGGAAAGAAAAGGGACTGGAGCAGAGGGTCTTAGCCTTCATCCAGAAGCACGACCTGTTTTCAACCGGCCAAAGGCTGGTGGTGGCTGTCTCCGGTGGTGCCGACTCAGTCTGCTTGCTCCATGTGTTGGCGAAGAATCGAGATAAGCTTGGTGTTGAGTTGCACGTGGCGCACCTCAACCACCGGCTGCGGGGCGATGAGTCTGATGCAGATGCAGCTTATGTCCTCAATCTGGCTCACAAGCTGAAACTACCTGTACTTGTGGAACAACGGGATGTGGCGGCCTATCAGAGGCGTCATAGCCTTTCCCTGGAAGAAGCGGCACGCAACGTGCGCTACAACTTCCTGGCTGAAGTTATCCAAGATGTGGGTGCTGTCAGGGCTGTGGTGGGGCATACCCGAGATGACCACGTGGAGACCATCCTGCTGCACCTGCTACGAGGGTCCGGGGTCTCGGGGTTGCGTGGTCTGCTGCCCAGGACAATGCTATCGTTTAGTGGAAAGCGGCTGGAGGTGGTGCGACCGCTGCTGGAAATTTCGAGGCAGGAGACACAGGAATACTGCCAGCGACACAAACTGCGCCCTTGCTTTGACACCTCCAACGAATCTCTGCTGTTACTAAGAAATCGCATCCGGCTTGAGCTATTGCCCATACTGCGGGAGTTCAACATGGCTATCGACGATGCCCTGGTGAGGCTGGCAGGTATTGCCACAGCCGATGTTTCTTTCGTCGAGGAACAGGCCTTGCGCTCCTGGCACAAGGTTGCTAAGGTGGATAAAAACGCTATCTACCTGGATGTGGCTAGGCTAAAGGTTCAGCCCCTGGCGCTACAGCGACAGATATTCAAAGAGGCATTAGCCCGACTCCGGGGTAGCCTCGAAGATGTCGAGGCGAGCCACATAGAGTCCATGTTGGATTTTCTGTCACGTCCGGCAGGGAAGCAGTTGTCCTTGCCGGATGGCCTGATGCTGACCACGGAATATGACCGCATGGTGCTCGCTCCGAAGGGGATATCAACATGTACCTTGCCGCCGCTGGATGGTTCCTTCAAGATTGAAATTCCCGGAGAAACAACGTTGCCCGGCTGGCGGGTGAAAGCCGATGTGCTTGATGGCGGTG
>VGOF01000017.1 GCA_016875975.1 Chloroflexota bacterium
CAGTGACAGAGTAAAAAGGTTTGCAGTTACAAATGAGGACTGTTGCCTGTTGCCTCACGCCTGCTGCCTCTAGTGTCTTCCATCTTAGGCAGGGAGAATCAAGGGCGAGGCTGGTTGCTATACCGCTTCACTGAGCAGGGCTTTAATAATCGCCTTCACGTCTTCGGTAGCTCTGGAATTGGTCAGAGGCCTGCCTTCAAAACCGGCCGCGTTCAGCTCAGAGTCGAAGTAAACTTTACCGATGACCTTAACCCCCTTTTTGCCCAACTCCTCGGTCATCTTTTCCCTGATTTCCTCTGAGGTAACCTTGTTGAGGATTGCTTTCACCCTGCTTATCCCCATCCCTTCAGCCATATAAGTCACCTTTTCAGCCAACGCCATGGATTCGAAGGATGGCTCAACCACCACCAGCACGGTATCAACGCCTCTCTCCACGCCCCGCCCAAAGCTCTCGATGCCAGCTTCCATGTCTACAACCACTACCTCCTTGTCCTTCATCACCAGCTTCTGCATCAGCTCCCTGGTGATATTAGCCAGCAGGCAGGCGCAGCCCTGAAAGGGGTCTTCTATCTTGCCCACCATCAGGAATTTCAGTCCATCACGGCTGAGAATATACTTCTGCGGTATGTCATCAAGCCCTATCTCGTCACGCTTTAACCATTCTCCATCTTCACCCAGGCCGTCTGGGGCAAACCTGTCCAGCATCACCATCATTTTTTCCGGCTCTTGCGCCAAGCCGAACATGCGGTACAGGCCGGGGTTTGATTCATCGGTATCCAACACTAAGACCTGGTAGCCTTCTGCTCTCAGTGCATTGGCCAGCAAAGTGACCATGGTGCTCTTGCCCACACCGCCCTTGCCTGCCACGGCGATTTTCTTGATGGCGCTCTGCCTGGGGGCGTGCGACCTCAAATAGGCTCGGAGCTTATTGGAGGCTTCAATCCTTTCTTCCCTGCTTGTAGCTGTGCACAGGCCGCAGTCTATGCAGGGGTCGTCATCGTAATACGCTGCCCCCATGGGGCAGTGAAACAGGCCCAATCGATTGCCTCCGCCTAGTAAATGCTCAGTGACTCCGGGATATGCTCCGGTGGCCGCACCAGCTTCATCGTCCGTGCCTGGTTGGGACACTTAACGACACAAACACCGCAGCCTCGGCAGGCGTCCTCGTCGGTAACGGTGCGTTCCTCGCCAAACTCTGGATAGAACCTGGTATTAATGGCATCGAACTGACATGCCTCTATACAGGTGTTGCACAGGCGGCACTTCTCCGTATCCACGACTGCCACAAAGCGACTTTTGGCTGCGGTCCTGATTGCCAGGCAGCAGCAGTAATGGCAATTGCAGATGAGCTGCCCCACATCCTTCTGATTTACCGTGGTGTTCACCGCTCCGTATTCATCGAATCTGTCCATGATTTCCAGGGCTTGTTCGTAGGTGATTTTTCTACCGGCGCCGCGGTCGAGATTGTACTGTGCGGTTCTGCCCACTGTGATACACGACTCCACGGGGGTGCCGCACCACCTGTCCTGGTGTGACCTCTTGCAGCCGCAATGAAGCAGGACTATCGTGTCTTGCGCCTTCAAAATCTCCCTGGCGTTTTCATAGGGCAATACGCCGGGGATACCCTCGATAGATTTCCACCTGGGCATCACCCTGAACTCACTGGACCCGTGCAGGTCCTGTGGGGCGGGCTTCCGCATTGGCCCTTCGAATACGCCCCAGAGGTCGAAGAACTCTTTACCCACCGCCTTGTCATACTTGGGGTTACCCAGCGCGCCATCGTGCAACTGCAGTATAGTGCGCGCCAGGGAAGGCCCTTTCTTGGTGGGAAAGACAACGCCTTTTTCGTACAGCTCGCGGATGTGCTTATCCACCGTCTTTTTATCCATGTTGAGCTTCTGGGCAAACTTCTCGGATACTTCCAGCGTTCTTCCTTGCACTGGCCCCAAATCAGGGTCTGGTAGCGCCTGCAATATCCTGGCCTCTTCCAAGTTTGCCAGCCTGGCGAAGATACGCTGCATAATCTCAGAATCTCCCATGCCTATCTTGGCTGCCAGCTCTTTGTAAATAGGGTCTATGGGTGACTTGTCCCGCTTAACCCTTTCCTCCAGCTCCTTGAAGACCTGAGTTGCATCCTTTTCTTTGCCTTTCTTCATGCTTCTGCTGCTCCTTTCCGTAATTCTAGCGGCGGGCCGCTACAGACATCTCAGTAAGGATACAGTCAACGCGTGTCGATTTCAAATTCGACAGCTTCGGCATTCTGGCAAATGGAGATAAGGTAGTTGAAAAAGGGACAAGGTATCCAGTGATATGACGCCTAAAAATGCCGGTCTAGAGAGCAGCACGCCGACGCAAAGCTATGATGAGGGCGGCGGCCAGAGCCACCCAGAGCACTACACCTAAAACTGTAATGAGGGATACCCGATTCTGCGTCTCGGTATCAGGCACCATGAACAAAGCCCTTTGGTTGCTAACCTCCACCAGGTAATTGCCCGGCTTCATATTCTCAAGTGTCTAACAGACTTGTTGTGTGGAACTCGGCGGCAGGGCAACTGTTGCCGAGTCCCTGACCTTCCCATTTATCTTCAAGTACACGGTATAGGTACCAGGTCTGGGGCCGCTATTATTAACATTGACGGAGACTTGATGTTCTTCTCCGCGTTTGCTCACTGCTATGTTTGTAACACCATAGGTAGGCAGGGGTGCAGGAGATATCTTTTTTTGCTCTGAGTACACATGTTCCATATCCCTGTATTTTGGGTGCTGTGGTTGGATTTCTGGTTGTGGTGGTGGTTCCGGTGGCGGTGGTGGTGGTTCCGGTGATGCCACGATAAGGGTGTTCGTGGTGCCAAACGTGGGGCCGCGTAAAATACCGGCATAATTCCATATCACACCAGCGGTGGGTATGATCTCCGAGCCCACAGGTATTACGCAATAGGTTATGGTAACAGTCACCTGCCGGGAACCGCCGGCGGCAAGCGTTCCAAGGTTCCACAAAACTATGCCATTGCCATGCGTCCCACCATCGCTGGAGCTATCATAGGAAGAGCCGGATGGAAGTATGTACTGAATCATAACGTCAGTGGCAGGAATGGTAGAGCTGTTATTGGTTGCCCTCAGCGTAAATGTCAGTGTATCACAGGGCTCACCGGTGGCAGGGCCGCTGATAGCAATTGAGAGCACGGGGAAGGGGCTGATGCGCGTCTGTGCATAAGCGCTGTCAGGCCCGTAATTATTGTTGAGACTATCTTTCCAAGCAGCCACGGCAACGTCCGTCAGCACCACCTCAGTACTCAGGGCAGGATTAGCCATCAGGGTAATTAGCACAGTGCGCGAAGCCCCGCCGGCAATGGTACCCAGGTTCCAGGTTACGTTATCTCCGGCCGCACTCAATATGCCCGTTGGGATGCTGCTGACGTAAGTCATATTGTCGGACGGTATGTAATCCACCAGCGTGGCATCCAGGGCATCCGTGGCAGAGGTGTTGGTAAGCGTAATAGTGTAGGTGCAATTATCACCTGGACTGGCCAGCGACGGGCCGTCCTTGGTTATTAACAGATTGGGAACAGTATAGATGGTGGTGGACAGACCGCTGCTGGCGGGGCCGTAGCTGTTGCCCTGCCCATCCTCCCAGGTGGCCATGGCGCCGTTTATCAGCGTAGTTGCGTTGGCTACCCCGTCGTTCACCCTTACCGTCAGAGATACTGATGCACTCGCCCCCGGTGCCAGTGTTCCCAGGTTCCAGGTAACCATGCCCGGGCTGACAGTTCCGGTTGGGTTGCTGCTAACATAGGCATACATATCTGACAGTATATCCATCAGTGTTACGTTATAGGCGCTGAGGCCGCCGGTGTTGGTAGCAGTTATGTTGAATGTGAGTGTGCCGCCCGGGCTGCCATAGGCCGGGCCGGTCTTGGAAACTGTTAGCAGCGGGTTGGTGCGGGCAATGACATCCTTGTTGGCCGTCGCCGGCCCGTAGTCGGTCCCGCTACCATCCTTCCATGTAACCGAGAAGAGGTTGCTCAGCAACGTGCCATCGGGCAGTGAGCCGTCCACATGCACCGTAACCCAGCCTGGTATAGCCACACCGCTACCTACTGTTCCCAGTTGCCAGGTGATGGTTCGTGACACCGGGTCATATACCGCCGTGTGGCTGCTGCTGACAAAGGTCAGGCCGGGTGGCAGATAGTCTACCAGTATGACATTGTCGGCAGGCGACCCACCCACATTAGTCAATGTGCCTGTGAAGGTTAAATAGGAGCCTGCCTGCACCTCGGCCGCCCCCTCCTTGGTTATGGTCAACTCGGGAGCGGTGTAAATGGTGGTATCGACAGTGCTACTCACAGGCCCATAGGGATTACCACTGCTGTCCTCCCAGGTGATAGAAAAGTTGTCAGTCAGCGTCGTGCCGTTTGGTACGGTGTTATCCACCTGCACTGTCAGCCAGCCTGATATGGATGCACCGCTATTTAGGGTGCCGAGGTTCCAGGTGACAGTGTTGACAGGCGGTGGGTCATATATAGCCCCGTGGCTGGAGCTAATGAAGGTTAACCCATCAGGCAACTGGTCCACCAGCACAACATTATAGGCTGGGCCTGTACCGTAATTGGTCAGCGTGCCCGTGTAGGTGAGCAAGGCGCCCACGGTGCCGGTTGCTGGGCCATTCTTGACAATGGATAAAAGCGGGCTTGTGCGCGCGGTGACATTGGCAGTGGCAGTGGCAGGCCCGCCGCCCTGCCAGGTGACCGAGAACAGGTTGCTTAGTACAGTGCCATCTGTTACATTGTCGCTTACGCGCACTGTCAACCAGCCTGATATTGACACGCCTCCGCCAACGGTGCCCAGTTGCCAGGTAACCGTGTTGGCACCCGAATCATAAACCGCCGCGTGGCTGGAGCTAACGAAGGTTAACCCGTCAGGCAACTGGTCCACCAGCACCACGTCCACTGCCTGCTGCGTTCCGTAGTTGGTAAGTGTGCCGGTGAAGGTAATATTTGAGCCAGCGTTGGCGTCCGCTGGTCCCTCCTTGGTGATGCGCAGCCTGGGCGGAATGACCAGCGTTGTCCTCGTGGCATCTTGAGGTGTGGGAGTACTCGGGTCATCCGTAAGCACGCTGGTGAAATTGGAGCCTGATACCTGTCCCTGGTTAGAAACCACGCCTACCCCGGGGGTCTGAGGAAACAGGATGGTTGCGCGGAAGCTAATTGTCACCGACCCACCCGAAGGAATTGAAACAAAGTGCACCTCTACCTCGTTTCCTGTCTGTTTGACTATGGTCCCGGTTGTTACCACACTGCCATCCACCAACTGCAGGTTGGGGTCGCTGATCATGTCGTAGAAGATAACGTTGGTCATAGCCAGCAATCCGCTATTGCTGATGGTGATATCATAGCGAAGAACATCGCCGGGACTAGCTGCACCATTGGCATCGTTATCCTCAAGTAAAGTGGCTGTTTTGGAGGCATAGACAACCGGTTGCCAGGGGTCGCTGAAGATGGGAACGGAGAGCACCTTCAGCATCCAGTCCTTCTGCAGCGGGTCTACCGCCGATGCCGAGGTACTGCAGAGGAAACGGGCGGGTGTGCCGGGTTCAAGCTTCTGCACGCCGCCCACGTTAAAGGCCGTAATCGGCATCTGTACATCCAACCAGAACTCGCTGCCGCCGTAGCAAGCTGGCGTGGCGGTGAGCACGCGCACGTGGTTATTGGTCTGGGCGGTGCCCGTAGCCGCCGGGCCAGCGGCGTACCAAAGGTTTATCTCATCGCCGCCCAGGACATCGCTGTTCTGTCTCTGCGCCCCGGAGCGCGGGGTGACATTGTTAGTCGGCAGGTCATTGTACAGCAGGTAAACCCTGTCCGGTCGGTTGGAGTTGACCGTGCCATCGATATCGATGGCAAACTCCTTCCAGCCGTCGTTGTCAATGTCAATGAGGATATACCAGTGTCCTGAATCCAGACCGACCTGTCTTTGCTCCAATACTGTGCCGTTGAGCCGCATGCGCAGCGCCAGGTAATCATCATTTATATTCAAAGGTGTGCCCGCATCGTAGTAGGCATAGAGGAAGCTGGGCTGGCTGCCCGGCAGGTAGCCGTTGGGCGAGCAGGAGGAGATATCCGTGTTTGCCGGCTGTACGGCTGCGGGACCGCGTGACGGGTCGGCGGAGCTTTCATAATCGGAGATGATCCCGCCGTTGTAGGTGACCGGGATGAAGTTGAAGTTGCTCCAGGGTATGGGTACGTCGGTCAGTGTAGCCTGTGCCGGGGCAGGTTGAAGGAGCGGGGAAAGCAGAAGTGCAAGGAGGATAAGACAACTAACCAGCCGCTGTGTCCAACTCACGATAGCACTGTCCTAATGATTGGGTACACCTCAATATACATAATCGCAAGCTAGGCGTCAATGAGATAATGTGAGTGTCCTTCACTCTCGTAACAGGGAGATGGGTTAGTGTATAATGCCGGATTATTATCTTTGCAAGCCATGCACGAGCAAGAGACCTGAGCTATGAAATCATCCACTGAAGGCAAGGGATTCTACGGCTGGTGGTTGCTGTTTTTCCTCTGGGCAGCTTATACCATACCGGTTGGCTTTGCTTTCTACAGTATGCCGGTGCTTTTCCCCTTTATCATCGAGGAGACAGGGTGGTCTCGGGGGCAGGTGGTAATGGGATTTACCTTGGTCCTGGTGGTGATGGGACTTACGGCGCCTGTCACCGCCTGGATGCTACGACGGTTTGGCAGCAGGGCCACCATGTTCCTGGGTGGGCTTATCGCCGCTGCCGCAGCATCCCTGATGGGGTTCGTGGGCCACATCTACACGCTTTACGTAGCGCTGGCCATCCTCCTTGGGCTGGGTGTCTCCTTCGCCTCGGTGTTGCCGGTGCAGACGGTCGTTGTGTCCTGGTTCAACATACGGCGTGCCCTGGCCTTGGGGCTGGTGCTGGGGGGTGGAGCAATTGGCGGTTTTCTGGCCCCGCGGCTTATCAACTGGGCAATATTGCAGGCCGGAGGAGACTGGCGCATTGGCTGGTTCATCATCGCTGTAGCCTCAGTAATAGGAGCACTGGTGGCCATACTGGCAGTACGGAACCAGCCTGAGTCCATGGGGCAACACCCTGATGGACTCGAGCCTGAAGCAGCCAGAGCCATGACCAGCGGCGATGGCGGCAAAGCCCGGACGCACCGCACCACCTTCAACTGGACGGTGAGCGATGCCCTCAAGACACCAGCACTGTGGTTTCTCATGGTGGCCGTGGCTACCACCTTTTTCACCTGGCAGGTGATAATCACCCAGGCGCCGCTACACCTGCAAGACAGGGGTTTCGACCCAGGGACGGCTGCCTTCCTGTACAGCCTGGCCATCGGCCTCAGCGTGATGGGGCGATTTGCCATAGCCGGCCTGGGGGACATTATTGAGCCGCGCTATCTCTTCGCTTTCGGTGCCTTCTGCATCACGCTGGGCGGGGTTCTGTTCTGGCTGGTTTCGCCTGATGTAATGTGGATTGCCTACCTATACCCGCTATTGGCTGGCTTTGGATTTGGCCTGTGCTACGTTTGCATACCGACTCTCATCGGCAACTACTGGGGGCCTTATGCCTTTGCTGCCATCAGCGGACTGGGCGCACCTATTTCCATGGTATCACAAGCGCTGGCCGGGCCGGTGGCAGGATTCCTGTATGACCTGCAGGGAAGCTATCTAACCGTGATGATAATGGCCTGGGTCGGCGGCGTTATCGGTTTTGTGGCTATGCTGCTATGTCGCCCGCCAGCGCCGATGCAGACGTAACAAGATGGGAGCTGATGCTCCGCCTCACCTGTGTTGGGGCAGTCTGGCGGGGTCGCAGCGTGTCTCTATTGTGTTATAATACCGATTCAGCCCGGCATTGCAAATTAAGGAGGTAGAAATGGTCGTTGAAGAGAAGAAGAGAACTATCAGCCGTCTCAAGTCCATGTATCCCCTCCGTGCTCTGGTGAATGAGGCCTATGCCAAGAGCGCTGAAGCTATGAAGGCAGGCAAGCCCACAGTCTGGGCCATGCTCAATTTCTACTACGGTGACCCAATTCTTAAAGCTATGGACCTGGAAGTGCTTTACCCGGAGAACTACGGTGGAGCCGTGGCTGCCTTCGGACAGGCCCAGCCTTTTCTGGATTTCTCCGATGCAGAAGGATTTCCTACGCACCTCTGCGGCTACAGTCGTGTCAGTCTGGGGTACACGGCGAAGATGATGAAGGAGCACGGCGGCAAGATACCGCCGGATGCCCCTCTGGGCGGATTGCCCAAGCCGACATTTCTGCTTGCTTCCACCGCCATCTGTGATGCCCGCTACAAGTGGTTCCAGGCGCTGGGCCGTTATCTGGACGTGCCCGTTTGGAACCTGGAGAGCACAGCCCCCGGCGTAAAGGAAATGTTCATGGAAGGTACCTACGAGCGTATCGTGGAACTGGGTGTGAAGCACCTGCGCGATTTCGTGGCTTTCGTAGAGCAGATGGTAGGCCGGAAGATGGACTGGGCCAAGCTGGATGAAATAGTAAACCTGATGATAGAGATAAATCGTGTTTGGTTTGAGGTTTGTGAGCTGCGCAAAATTCGGCCCTGCCCCATGCACAGCAGGGATTTCTGGAGCTCCATGGCTCCTGCATTATTCATGCTGGGCAACCCCAGGGAGACGCTCCCCTGCATTAAGGCAGTGTACGACGAGGTAAAGGACAGGGTGGACAAAGGCATAGGTGCCATAGCAGATGAGAAGTATCGGCTGGTGTTTGCCGAGCTGCCCCCCTGGCATAGTCTGGACCTTTTCGACAAGCTAGCTGAAAGAGGCTGGAATTTCGTGGTGGAGAGCTTTGGCTACCGGCCGCCCATACCTATTGATTTGAGCCATGTCAAAGACCCTCTGGAACGCATCACCAAGTTCAGCCTGCAGAAGTTCCTGGGCTATTACGAAGATGCCCGGAAGAACAATATCCTTGGTGGTGCCTTTGCCTATCCCTATCTCAAGTACGCCAGGGAATGGCGATGCGATGGTGCCATGTTGCATCCCCTGATAAGTTGTCGCAGCGCCTCCACCCATCTTCCCTTTGTAGCCAGCATGCTACAGGACAAGCTCAAGGTGCCTTCGCTAATCATAGAGGGAGACATCGTTGACCTGCGGCTGTTCGACCCTGTGGATACGCTGGCACGCGCCGAGCCTTTTGAGCAGACCATGGATTATTACAGGGGCATTCGGAAGCAGGAAGGTTTCGACTGGTAATCCATCCCCCTCACTCTAGCTCTCTCCCACCAGGGGAGAGAGGACAGTCTGCTTTCCTCGCCATCGCTGGCAGAGAATAAAGGTGAGGGTGAACACAAAATCAAGGAGTGAAATATGGTAGAGAAGAGCAAGGGCTTAGCCAGAGCAGCAGAAATCTACGGTGACCGCCCCGAACGCACCAAAGAGCTGAAGGCCCAGGGCAAGAAGATTGTGGGCTATCCCTGCGTCTATGTCCCATTGGAGATGCTTACCGCGCTTGACATGGTGCCCTACCGTACCTACGCTAACATCAATGAATCGGTAACCGAGGCTGATAGGGCTTTGCCTGCATCCTTCTGCCCCATCATGCGTAGCTGTCTGGACTGTGCGCTCAAGGGTAAAGAGGATTTCCTCGACGGTTTTATCGCCGCCCATTCCTGTGACCCCCAGGAGAAGACCATGCGTGTCTGGGAGTCCTATGTAAACTATGGCTATTTTCACTTCCTGGACATACCGGGCAGCGTCCGCTCCGAGGTCTATGGCTATTTCAAAGGTCAGCTCAATGACCTGAAGAAGACGCTGGAAGGATTTGCTGGGGAAAAACTGGCTGATGATAAGCTCAAGGCTGCCATCAAAATCCACAATCAGCAGCGTGCACTGGTGAACCAGCTCTATGAGCTGACCAAGCCGGTACCGCCGCTTATCTCAGGAATTGAGCTGGTCCAGGTGATAAAGGCAGTGCTGAGCATACCGGTGGCTGAGGGCAACGAGCTTCTGGCTGACGTGATAGCTGAAGTCAAGGCGCGTGGCCGTGGTCCAGAGAAGCAACATGCCCGCCTCATGGTCTGGGGCAGCAGCCTGGATGAGGTGGAGGTCATGCGGTTGCTGGAAGCCAAGGCTAACGTGGTGCTCAACGAAAGCTGTGGCGGCATCAGGCCATTCCGTGGGCAGGTAAAGCCAGACGGCGACCTGATGGATAACCTGGCCCGTTATTATTTGGAGGAGATAACCTGCGCCCGCACCTTCAGGCAGGCCAAGATAGGCGAAACCCATAAGGACTATGCCAAAGACCTCCAGAGTCGCTTCGGCTATCTCAAGAGCCTGACCAGGGACTGGAAGGTCAGTGGTGCCATTCTATTGCTGGTCAGGTACTGTGACCCCTTTGCCTTCGAGATGCCGGGCATGAAGGACTACCTGGAGAGTATCGGCATTCCCAGCACCTATATCGAGTATGACCACACCATGGGTTCCCTGGCGCCACTCCGCACCAGGGTCGAAGC
The DNA here is from genome assembly GCA_016875975.1 of Chloroflexota bacterium. GTDB lineage: Bacteria > Chloroflexota > Dehalococcoidia > GIF9 > UBA5629 > VGOF01. The sequence goes on from VGOF01000017.1 coordinate 10,504, forward strand.
CTTCCTGGAGACCATAGACTGAGTAAATGCAACGCGTGGAGTGTGAATGGCGAAACCAATCAAATTCCTGATTGCCGCGGTCGTTGCCCTGGTATTGGGCGTGGGCATTGGCTATGTCACCGCCTCGCCGCTGGTTGACCTCATCTTTGTGAGCAAGGCGGTCAAAAATGGGCCATGGATGACCAACCTTGACATAGGCAGCCAGCAAGCGGGACCCTATCTCAGAGCTGCCATTGCTCGACATGGGCTTCTGGCACTCACCAAGTCTGAGGCAGTCTACTTCAGCGCCTACAGCGACAGCGATGGGCAACCGTTACGTGGTTCCTGCGACTATGCAATTGAGTGCGAAGATATGGATGCTGAGTGGTGGAGCATCACGGTATATGGCAAGGATAATTTTCTCATTCCAAACCCCCAGAATATATATTCCTGCAACGGCAACAGTCTGGTGCGCGATGCAGATGGCATGTTCCGAATCCATCTTTCCGCCACGCCCAAGGAAGTCAATTGGCTTCCCTCGGGCAATGAAGAAAGCCTGTCGTTAACGCTCCGTTTGTACAAGGCAGGGAATGCCTTACTCAATGACCCGGCTGCTGCCCAACTGCCTCGCATCACGAAGGTGAAATGCCAATGAAGAAGTGGATAGGCTGGACGGCGCTAGCTACCATTCTGGTGGCCGTGGTCACCAATTTCATTATGGTCATGGCCATACCCTATGACATCATGGATGAGACCATGAACAAGAAATTCGGGGCGCTTCCCAGAAATATGGTATTCCATGGCCAGCTTAAGACCGCTGAGGACAGGAGCGTTGTCAGGCCCAGCCCTGACCTGCTGTACTCCATTCTCCTCTACGACGTAAGCAAGAATCCGATTCGCATCACGGCAAAGGTGCCAGAAAGTTACTGGTCGGTGTCATTTTTCGCTTCAAATTCCGACAATTTCTTCGTTATCAACAACCAGCAGGCTGAATCGAATCCTGTTGAGCTGCTTTTGGTGGGAAAGGACAAGCCCCACCCAGATGCGGGTAACGCCAGAGTGGTTGTGGCGCCCAGCGAGCGGGGCATAGTCCTCTTTCGACTATTCATAACCGATGTGCAAGCTCTGCCAGAGCTGGCCAAAATCCAGAAGCAGGCCTTTTGTAAGGAAGACTGACCATAAATCATAGTCGGCAGATAGAGCTGTCAATAGAACGACATGTATTTTGCTGGTATTGATATCGGCTCTACCATGACCAAGGCCGTCATCGTGGATTCGGGCGGGCAGATACTGTCTGTTATTAAAGGTCCTACTGGTCCCGAGCACCGCCAATTGGCCAACGAGGTCATGCAGAATGCCCTGGCTCAGGGCAAATTGAAGCTCGATGACATTGCCTACATTGTGGCCACAGGCTATGGCCGCCTTAATGTCCCCTTTGCAGACCGCCAGATAACGGAGCTAACCTGCCATGCTCGCGGCGTCTTCAGCCAATTCCCCCTGGTGCGGACAGCTATCGACATTGGCGGGCAGGATGCCAAGTGCATGAAGATAACCGATGGCAAGATGGTGGACTTTGCTATGAATGACAAGTGCGCGGCTGGCACTGGCCGGTTCCTGGAGATGGTTGCCGCCACACTGGGCATTGGTCTGGAGGACATGGGCCCCATGTCGCTTAAGTCCACCAAGAAGGTATCCATCAGCAATTTCTGCACCATCTTTGCCCAGCAGGAGATAGTGTCGCAACTGTCCGAAGGCGAGAAGGTGGAAGATATCATCGCCGGGCTTCACGATGCCCTGGCCAGTCGGGTGGCAGCCCTGGCCAGGAGGCTGAAAGTGGAGCCAGATGTGGTGCTTACGGGTGGTGTGGCCAAGAACATAGGCATCGTCAAAGCCATGAGCGATAATCTGGGCTGCCAGCTTTTGGTGCCCCAGGACCCTCTCATCACCGGCGCACTGGGAGCAGCTATGCTGGCATTGGAAATCGTGGCCAAAGCACAGGCACAGGGACAGAAAGTGGAGACCAAGCCGCGACGACTGGAGAAAGCCACATTCTTTGAATAGAGGGTTGACATGAGCTGGTTTATGGGAATAGACATTGGCTCAGCCTACAGCAAGGGTGTTATCGCCAAAGACAGTGAGATTGCTGCCTATACCGTCGTGCCTTCTGGTGCCAACTACCGCCAGACGGCCGAGAAGATTAGACAGGAACTGCTGGCCAGGCTGAAGCTATCAGCAGATGATATCGTTGCCACTGTAGCCACTGGCACCGGTGCTGGAAACGTCCTGTTCGCCAGCCAGAAGGTGAGCGATATGATTTGCACAGCGCGGGGCATCAACAGCGTTTTTCCCGCAGCTAGAACAGCTATAGACATTGCTGGTCAATCCAGCAAGGTGATGCGTATAGACCCGCAGGGCATGGTGACCAATTTTGCCGTCAGTGAGAAGTGCGCTGCCGGCAGTGGGCGTTTCATCGAGGTTATCGCCAATGTATTGCGGATTGACCTCAAGGATTTTGGCCCGCTTTCTCTGTTGTCCAAGAGCCCAGTGGCTTTCAGTACTGGCTGTGCCGTGTTTGGCGAGTCCGAGGCCATCACCCGCGTGGCCGAGGGTGTGCCTAAGGAAGACATCGCCGCCGGCGTTAACAAGGCTCTGGCTGACAAAATCTCGTCGCTGGTGAAGAAGGTGAAGCTGGAAGAACCATGTGCTATTTGCGGCGGCGGAGCCTTCAACGTTGGCCTGGTCACCATGATAGAGCAAGAGTTGGACATCAATGTCCTGGTGCCCCCGCAACCTCAGATTATCGCCGCCCTCGGCGCTGCCCTCATCGCCCAATCTACCAACTCCACCCTGTGACACTGTCGAAAGTTAGCAGGGTGGGTGAAATCCGCCGTTAGAGAATCTGGGATGGCTGAAGGTGGGTTTGGCTATCTGCACCGCCCTATTTCTTGCGGGCAGACTCTTCGCTTCGCTCAGGGGCGCACCTGAGGGTACGCCCCTGCATGTTATTCTCAGGCGACATCGGGTGGCAGTTTACGGAGCATCATCTAGCACGGTACGAGATTATGTGGCTAATGCCTTCTTCCTCGGAGGTAGCTGGTGATTCTATGAAATAGCTCAGAGGTTTACCCAAAGTTTGTGCGATTTGCTCCAGATTGGTGATGTGAAGTCGTCTCTTGCCCAGTTCATAGTTTGATAACGCTGCCTGCGTGTAGCCCAATCTGGCTGCCAGCTCCTCCTGGGTAAGGCCAAGCTCCTGCCTGGCTTGCTGAATTCTCATGCCGATGCTTCGGTAAGCCATACATGAATTTTAGCACAATTCGCAGCGCTATTCGCCAAAAAATGAGGCGGTTATAACAAATTGTTATATTTTTTATTGACAAGCTTGCTGTGCTCTATTAT